>CAZXNP010000094.1:0-7294 GCA_964642035.1 uncultured Anaerolineales bacterium
CGACGACTTACAGGTCCGGGGCGACAGGCGGTTATCATTCCGGTAGTGGATCAGGTCCGATAGATCTTCTTCCTGATCAGGTTCGATCCCCAAGATAAATTGCCAGTCATTTTTGTAACAAATTTCAGTAATTGACTCAACCCTGGATTCATCAGCAAGCCTTAAGATCAGGGGATTTTTTTTGCTACCTTTTTTCGCCATGGGGTCTTTTCTATGCCTCAATGATTGTCTGTAGTGGCAACTTCTAACATGGGATTCAACCAGGGGCAACCGCTCTCAGAGAACTACCGCGTGTGTTTGACTTTCATGCTGAGCTTCGAGTGCTCAATGCTCAGCGCCACCCACTCAGCATTGAGTTGCTTGTAACGCTTGTAGTGCTTGACCTGACGCCGAATGTCATTGACCCATGCTTTACGAATGTACTCAGTCCGGCTTTTCATATTAAGTGTGTAACTGAGTTGATAGTACGCCCCCGTCTGACTTTTCGGATCTTTGTATTGCCGGGTCAATGGTCGCTTGGTATTGGTAGGTGATGGCATCAAAGTAGCCAAGCAAGGGCGGAAAATGCCCGCGGTTAAGTTGCTTCACCAAAACGTACGGTGACAAAGTCTTGCTCAAGTCACTCTTTAATGACCTGCAAACTATGACCGGCGCCAACAGCCCGGTTTATGGAGAAGACCATGTCACCCTTCACTATCGGGCCTGTGACTTACTGTGGCGACCGGCTGGTGCATTTTGTGGTGGTCATGCATCCGACCAGAGGCCGCTGCATCTTGATGTCTACGGATACTTCATTGCACCCTCTGAGCTGGTGGTCTCTATGGCGTTACGCAATTCCTTTCCTGAATTTCTCTTGGTTAACGCCCACCGCCATAACTTTGCGAAATTCTTCGCCCAAAGACAAGACCTTGATAGAATGGACGTATTCCGCACTGCTTATGGGTGAGAATTCAGTACTCTCACAAGATGTCCTATAATTCATACAGGTCCAAGGAGCCCCACAAAAAGGAGCCACGCATGACGGATGAACGCACCCTGTCCCAACGCCACTGCAAACCCTGTGAGGGCGGTGTCTCACCGCTAACGCGCGACGAGGCGCAGGCCAGCCTGAAGCAGCTTGAGGGTTGGGCGTTAAGCGAAGACGGCACGACGATCTGCCGCCGCTTCGGCTTTAAAAACTTCTATCAAACCATGGCCTTCATCAATGCCATGGCATGGATCGCCAATGCAGAAAACCACCACCCCGATTTCGCGGCGGGCTACAACTACTGCCGGGTGAACTACACCACCCATGCGATTGGCGGGCTGAGCGAGAATGATTTTATCTGCGCCGCCCGGGTGAACGCCCTTTTGGGCGAGTATGGTTTCAAGCCGCGTTCGGGAATTTGAAGCCGTTATTTTTTAACCGCCGGTTCACGGACTGGTCAACCCGTGGTTTTCCCGGACAAGTCTGTCAATTTGTACAGTATCCAGCATCCACCCGCGGGCCTAAAATGAACCCTGAAGGGTAATGGCACACGTGCAGGGAAGCGCAGCAGCAATCAAAGGATTGCGACATGGATGTAATCAAGGGAACAAGGACGTTGCACAATCTCAGGACATTGGCTGTGTTGATGGCTGTGATCATCAGCAGCACCTCTTCTGAAGCACTTTTTGCCCGGCCGGGCAACGGCAACAAATTTGGTATTGGAAAGCCGGCCTCGGTGCTGGATCTGCCACCCGGCCAACTGCGCAACAGTCTGCAATCACTGCCACCGGGCCAACAACAACATGCACTGGCCTGGCTGCAGCGCCTGGATTTCCCCGAGCAGGATGTTGAATCGTTGCGGGTCAATGCCGATGGAGATCTCCTTTATGCCGATTTTGGACTCACTGTTCAAGCGGACCCGCTGAGTACCACAGCCAACCCCGTCACTGCAGAAGTCCTTGCCGACACCGAACTGTTCACGCTGCACAGCAAGCCCGGTTCGACCAACGTGTTGTACCTGGACTTTGACGGGGAGGTCATCAGCCACACGGCCTGGAACAGAGACCGCACCTATGGCGCCGGCGTCGACCCGCTGATTGCGCTGCCTTACGATCCGTCGGGCAATGACGTACCCGCTACGGTGGCCAATTTTACCCCCGAGGAACGCAAAAGGATCCACGAGATATGGCACCGTATAGCAGAGGATTTTGCACCCTTCGATATCGACGTGACCACCGAGGAACCAGTCACGTTCACCGCCACAACCGGTCACGTGCTGTTCACCCATGACAGCGATGCCAACGGCAATGCCATGCCGTCACAAGGCGCCGGCGGTGTGGCCTGGATCGGCGTATTCGGAACCCGCAGGTATGTGCGCAACTATTCCCCGGCGCTGGTCTATTACACCAATCTTTCCGCCACCCCGGGTGGGGCAGGAGATGCCTCGCTTAATGCCGAAGCCGCCGCCCACGAATTTGGCCACAATCTGAATTTGTCACACGACGGTACAGCCTCCACCACATACTACCCCGGACACGGTTCCGGCTGGACCCGCTGGGGACCGATCATGGGCAGCAGTTATCGCGACAGCGTCAGCCAGTGGAGCCAGGGCGAATACCCGGGCGCCAATAACCCCCAGGATGACCTGGCCGTCATTGCCGCCAGTCTCGGCTATGATTTTGACGAACAAGGCAATACCGCCGGCACAGCCGCCGCCCTAACCCTGGGCGCCAACGGCCGCATCCTGGTTTCCGATCCGGAACTGGACCCGGACAACGTCCTGCCGGAGAACAAAGGCGTGATCGGAGACCGGAATGATGTCGACTGGTGGTACCTGGACGTGGGTACCGGCCCCTTGTCCCTGACGGTCACGCCATCGTGGCATGCATTCAACAGCGCGGACCACATCAGCAGCGTCTACCGCGGCACCAACCTCGATATCAGTCTGGCACTGTACGACGCCAACCTGACCCTGGTCGACCTCAACGATCCCATCGATGAAACCAACGCTCATGTTTCAACTGCAGCCTCGGCCGGCCGCTATTACTTGCGCATCGATGGTGCCGGCAGCGACGTGGGTGCCGGCTACACCGACTACGCCAGCATCGGCATGTACTTCATCGAGGGCGCATACCCCCCGCCCGAGACCGACACCACCGCACCGTCACCCAACCCGATGGCCTGGGCCACCGTGCCCCAGGCTAGCGGCGCCGGCAGTATGACCATGACCGCTGCCACGGCCTCCGATCCATCCGGTGTTGAATATGACTTTATCTGTGTCGCCGGCGCCGCAGGCTGCATCGACAGTGGCTGGCAAACGAGTTCCACCTACACCCCGGCCGGGCTCGCAGCCGGTACGTTCTATTCCTGGAAAGTAAGAGCACGGGACCGCTTCAGCAACCTGACCGGCGATGCACCCACGCTGGGTGACACCACGGATTGCGCCCTGGTCAATGGCGTGAACCGGGGTAAACGAGCATCCTGTAAGCCTGCAAAATAGCGCCAACCGCATCAACATCCATCCATTGACCTGTGAGAGCGCCCTTGGGCGCGGCCCGCTTTTCGGCCGCAATCGGCCTCCTACAGCTTGCACTGTTTTTCGACTATCATCCACCCATATAAAATTGTCGAAGCAACATTGAAAACCAACACGCCAAAACAGGCACCCAGATGAGCGGTTTTACCGGCATCATTCACCTGGACGGCGCCCCGGCCGACCCGGCCATACTGGAAGGCATGACCCACCTGGCGCAAAAGCACGGTGACGGCCGCTGCGATACCTGGGTTGAAACCAACGCCGGATTGGGCCATTGCCTGCTGCGCACCACGCCGGAGTCCGCTACCGAACGACAGCCGTTTTCGTTTGATGGGAAACGCTGGATCGTGGGTGATGCGCGGGTGGATGAACGCCGGCCACTGGTGGCGGCCTTACAGGCCAGGGACCGGCCGGCCAGCCTGTCCCGGCCGGATATCGAACTGATCCTGCACGCCTTTCATGCCTGGGGCGAGCGGTGCGTGGAGCAATTTTACGGCGATTTCGCTTTCGTCATCTGGGATCAGCACGCACAGCGGCTGTTTTGCGCCCGCGACAGCTTTGGCATCAAACCCTTCTATTACGCGCGTACCGGCGCCACTTTCGTGTTTTCGAATAACCTTGACTCGCTGCGCGCGGTTCCCGGCATTTCACTGGAGCTGAATGAGGCTGCGCTCTGCGACTTCCTTGCATTTGGCTACAACCTGGATGAAAAAGCTACGTTTTTTAAGCAGATAGCGCGACTGCCGCCGGCGCATACCTTGTCCCTGGCGCAGTCAGGCCCGGCCAAGATCCACGCCTATCAGCGCCTGGTCTTCGACCAACGACTGCAGTGCAAAAATCCGCAAGAATACCAAGAACAATTCATCGAAATATTCCAGCAAGCCGTCAGCGACCGCCTGCGCACCGACCGGGTCGCTTTCGAACTGAGCGGGGGACTGGACTCCACCTCGGTGGCCTCTGTGGCCGCCCTGGAGGAGCGGGAAAACCCGGCATTTTCCGGTTTGGCGGTGACCACCGACTATTCCTGGTCCGACCCGAATGACCGCGAAGCACATTACGCCGGCATGGTGGCACAGCAAACCGGCATGCAGCACCTGCAAGTTCAAGCGGGTACAAAAAATGATTTTATGGCGCCCTGCGGGACACAACAGCCCTATACCCGGATGTATGCTGTGACTTCCGGACGGTTTGCGGCGCTGGTCCGCCGCCACGGGCGCGTCATGCTCACCGGTCAGGGCGGTGATCCGCTGATGGACAGCTCCGGTTTTCCGCTGTTGGACCAGTATCGCGAATTGCCGCTGCCGGCATTTACCGCTGCGCTGATCAGGTCCGCCGGGAAAAAAAGATCCCTGCACGGTCTTGGCTTAAGCGCGCTGACCACACGCGACCCGGCCCGCATACGCATGCCCGCCATCCCAGCCTGGATCAAAAGCGATTTGTTGCGCCGGGCCGCGTCACCCGAGCGCTGGCACGAACTCTTTTACCGGCCCGGACGCTACCCCCCGAGGTGCCGCCATGAAATGGCCTATGACGAGCTTCGTTTGCCCGTGTGGACCTACCTGTTCGAGGATTATTATCAGCAACTTTTCTGCGGTATTGATTGCCGTCACGCGCTGTTCGATATCCGCCTGATCAATTTCTTTTTTGCAGTTCCCCCATCGCTCAAACAGGACAAGGCTCTGCTTCGCGACGCCATGCAGGGCCGGTTGCCTGAAGCGGTCCGCCGGCGCCCCAAAACAGTGTTCTCAAGCGATATGACGCAGTCGCTGCTGAATGACACAGGCACTTTTTCCAAGCTGGATCTGGCATTGAAAAACTGCGCTTCATGGATCGATAGAGCGGTTTATCTGAAAGCGTTACGGCGCTATGCCCGCGGCGCCGGCGGGGATCACTTTGTCATGTTGTCACCCCTTGACCTGAATCAGTGGATTAATGACCAGTAAATGTTATCATTAGGGGTAATATCTCCATACAAGTCAGAGGGTTCTCGCATGGATACCCAAAAATCAAACCTGCCCGGCAAGCACAAAAAAACTTACAGGAAACCCGCCTTAAACCACTACGGCAGTATCGCCCGCCTGACCCGCACCGCCCATGGCAATCAGCAGGATTCAGGCGGTCAGAATTTTGTCCACCAGGCTGCCGGCGGTGGCAGTTCCGGCTAAACCCGGTTCCTGCATCACCCCACAGCCACACGCTCCATCACCGCCCGGCGCACCTCGGGCAGGCGTGCATGATCCCGCGGGTAGCGCAGGCTGTATAAGTCCAGACGCTCGCTGATGCTTTGCCCTATGTTGCGGAAGTTGCGCACGATCAAGCGCTGATCAGCCGGATCCAGCGCAAAGGCGCAGTAAATCATGGCCATCATCGCCGTGCCGCCCGGCACCGGCTCAATGCACACCGGCGCGCCCGGTTCAATTTTTCTGCGCTCATCCCCGGGATCATCCAGCAGAAACAGGGCATCCAGGACGCGCGGCCGTGCTTGCGGCCCCCCCAGTTCGCGCTGCAGGAGTAATTGCTGCTTGTCTGAATAAGGGGTGTAGCGTGAAAACTCGCCGGCCTCATCAAACACCGCATGCATCGAATCGGGAAACAGGCGGATGCCCGCGTAGCCGCCAATGGCGGTGACCCCATCATCGCCGGGCTGGAGCAGGATGGTGTCATCGTCGATCAGATCCGCACCGTGGCGGTAAAAACTGGCAGCGAGGGTTGATTTGCCGAACCCCGTATTGCCCAGGAAGGCGACCGAGTGGCCATTTTCCAGTGTTACCGCACTGGCGTGCAGCACCAGGCGGCCGTGGGTGGCCAGGTAGCGGGGTATGATCTGGTTGAGCAGCAGGTGCCGCAACATCTGCGGGCGTGTGCCTGCCTGCGGCAGGCAAGTGATGACGCCGTCAGCGGCGACATGGTAACGGGCGTGACGGGGAAAGACATACAAGTACTCATCATTGCGGCGCTCGCACCAGCACACACTCTGGCCGCTGTAAGTAAACCATTCGAAGGTTTTCTCAAGCCCCACTGCGTCGAATGAATCCGGGTCGCCGAGTTTCACGGCAAAGGCAACATCCCCCGCAGCGGACTCCGGCAACTCCGGTAAGGAGAACTCGCAGTCAAACGTGATATCAAAGATGCGGTACATTCCCGAGCCTGCTCCACCAAGAAGAATCGTCACTCTATCCGTAAGAGGTCACTCACGGCCGACCTACCGTTCGCGCCCAAGGGCCCTCACCTGCACGCCTGCGGCTGTAAAAGGCCGCTTGGCCGAGTCGCGCTACCTTTCAGATCACGCAGCAAGCGTGACCAGCCCCGCTTTGGTCAATTTATCCAGCAACGCCCCCACATCGCTTACCAGTTGCTCGCGGCTCACATCATACTCATCCGCCAAAGTATCGAGCGCCTCGCCCACGCTCGATTCACCCTGCAGCAACTGCCAGATGCGCGTGCCCACCTCGTTCAGGCCAAAATAGCACTCACCGTGCAGGTCCAGCAGCACGGTTTCACCGTTAACCTCTTGTGACAGGACATCGCTGGATATACGGAAACGATCACGCAACTGGAAGTTCATGGGTCATGATTTTATCGAATAAGCGACGGCGGGTCATTCATTGCTCGAATTCAGGTGAGCAGTCGCCTGCTGTAAGAAGCCGCTTGCGGCCGACCGGCTCTGGTTACACTATTGGCTGGGAAAAAACCTGAACGTGAAACTGGCGGAGCGCAGATTGCTCATCCGCGGCGGGTTCAGTCTGGCGCTGCAAGATAGCCTGGGAGACGCAATATGCGCGCTAGGAGCC
>CAZXNP010000095.1:0-7294 GCA_964642035.1 uncultured Anaerolineales bacterium
GGACCGTGGAGATCATCCCGGCCGAGATCGAGCCCCCCCCCAGCCCGCAGGCCGGCGCCAGCGGGGTCCGGATCCGCTTCGGCCCCGAGCCCCGGGACAACATTGGCGACCAGGGAGAGCGTGTGGGTGCCCTACACGATCGCCAACTCCCTGGCCGTCGTGCTCATCGCCCGCAGCGTGAATGCCGCCGTGGGGGTCGCGACCCTCGCCGCGGCCGAGGTCGATCGCCTGGTGCTCTTCCTGACCATCGGTACCGTGGTGTGGCACTACCTGGCGGTGGTCTTCGAGGTGGTCAGCGAGATGATCAGCTGGGAGCGCTGGGAGGGCACCATCGAGTACACCTTCATGGCCCCCGTGCGCCGGTCGACCCACATGATCGGTACCACCATCTTCTCCCTCGTCTACGGCATGGTCCACACCGCCGTCATCATGGCCGTCATCGTCTTGGTCTTCGACCTGGACATGTCGAGGGCCAACTTCGCCGCCGCCGCCATCACCCTCGCGGCGGGCAGCGTGAGCTTCGTTGGCATCGGCATTGCCGGGGCGGCGTTGCCCCTGTTGTACCCGGAGCGCGGTGCCCAAATGACCCACGTCATCCAGGCCCTCTTGGTCCTCGTTTCGGGGGTGTACGCCGTGCCGGCGTCCATGCCGGAGCCCCTCCGGACAATGTCGATCTTCAGCCCCGCCACGTATGTGTTGGCCGGCATCCGGGATGCGCTCCTGGACGGGGCCGGGCCGGCGGAGCTGGGGGCCAGCTGGGTGGGTTTGCTGGTTGTCGGCGCCGCCAGCCTACCGGCCGGGGTGTGGCTTTTCGGCCTGGCCGAGAGATACGCCAAGCGACACGGCAAGTTGAAGAGGAGCGGGTGAGGTGACCAGCCCAGTGTAACCTTACGGCGACTTGCTGCGTACACATTGACAGTCGACGTTCCATGCCGCGATGGTGCGGCGGCTCCGGAACGGCCGACCCACCTCCAGCCCCGAACTTCTCGCAGGAATCAGGAGCTCCCCCCGTGACAATGCGTCGCCTTCCTCTTGCCTTGGCCATCATCGTTGCGCTGGTCGCCGGCACCGCCGGCGCCCCTCGCAGCGCGATTCAAGCCCAGTCGCCTGACGAGCCGACCCTGGTCGTGACCCTCTATGGCGGCACGGTTCAGTACCGGACCTTGCCCTTCTCGATCGTGCAGGCGGAGCTGTCGGATGACTCCGGCCGCCACGCCGAGGGAGTGGGATTCGCCGATGCCAACGGCGTGGCGACGGTCGGCTTCTTCATCAACGATGAGGTGGTTCGCCCCGGCGACACCCTTGTCCTAACCAACCCCGGCGCGGCGCCCGTGTCCATGAAGGTGCCGGCCCTGGCGGCCAAGGCCGACCCGGACTCCGATCGTGTTGAAGGGTCGGCGCCGCCCGGGGCCGACCTGTACGTGGCCGTGCAGCTCGCCGGTGAGCCGCCGACCGTCGTCACCCGCACCCTGACCGCCGCGGCCGATGGTAGCTTCGCGGTGGACCTGGCGGGCGAGGCGGACCTGAAGCCCGGGGAGTTCGTGGGCGGCGTGGCCCTCACAACGCCGAGCGGCGACCTCGTGCAGGCCCAGTTCACCTCCCTGGCCGCCCAGGTGACGTTGGGCGCCCGGCTCCTCAGGGGGCAGGCCAGCCCGGGGGTCCAGGTGGCCGTCGAGCGGAAGGTCGCCGGCGGGGACCTCGAGCCCTTCGGCGTAGCCGCCGTCGAGGACGGCACGACATGGGTCGTGGACGGTGGCCCGACCACGGCTCCCCTGAGCCCGGGGGATACCGTGGTGGTGCGCCAGACGGGCGGGTTGCTGGACGATGCTGACGCCGTTACCGCCACCCTCGAGGCAGTCACGGTGCAGATCGACGCCGGCGCCGACGAGGTGTCAGGGGTCGCGCCGGCCGGCGCCGAGCTGCGCCTCGAAGGCGACGACATGGACGGCGACGGCCAGCGCTGGACGGTGGACAATCCGAGCGGCAACTACACGCTCTCCGTGGCCGGCGACGCCGATCTGCGCCCCGGGTGTCGTATCCGCACGTCCTACGAGGCCGCCCCCGGGGCCCGCGTTGGAGCCGTGGGCGTCCTGCGAGCCACCCGCATTGGCGTGCGACTGCCCTTCACCGTGGGCCGCGCTCAGCCCGGGCTGCCCGTCACGGCGACGCTGCTGAGTGACACGGGGGCCACGAAGGCCATGAGCCGCTCCCAGGTCAGCGACGAGGGCGAGTACCAGGTCTTCTTCGGCGGCTTCTTCGGCCCGGGCCGGACAGTTCCCGAGCCCGGTGACACCCTCGAGCTCGAGTTCGTGGGCGGCGACCCACTCCTCTTCGAGATCCCACTCTTCACCGCCCGGGCCAACGTCACGGCCAATGCCGTGGAGGGTGAGGCACCGGCGGAGGGCACCGTGCGGGTGGTGGTGGACGGCAATCCCGCCGCGCCGCCCGTGGCCACCACCGCGGACGTCACCGGGCGCTACCGGGCAGTGTTCTCGGGCTGGACCCTGGCCCGCCCGGCCAACGGCTTCGCCCTCTATTCCCGCTCCGAGAGCCACGACTTCTTCACCACTTGGGCCGCCATCCAGCTGAACGTCTACCCGGGCAACAACCTGCAGTCGAACACCATCGTGGCGAACGGTCCTCTCCTCCAGACCGCCCACGCGGACCTGCTCGCCCCGGATGGCACCATCGTGGCCTCCGCCGATAGCCCGATCTTCGGCGGAACGATCTTCGCCCCCGGTATCGCCACGGAGGGCCCGCAGTTCGTGATGACGGTGACCGACGTCACCGGCCAACCGGTTGACATGGAGCCGGGGGACACCCTGCGGGTCACGGCCGGCGACGAGACGGTGGACCTCGTCATTCCACCCCTCGACGCCGTCATCCTGACCCAGGCCAACACCATCACCGGGCGCACTGCGCCCAACGCCCCGGTCACGATCATGGTGTCGCAGCTGCCCCCGAACTTCGACGCCATCGTCGAGACCACCGCCGATGCCTCCGGCAACTTCGGTTACGACTTCACCGGCGAGCTGACCCTGCGCCACGGTGATCAGTTCCAGCTGATCGCCGGCGTCGGGGGCCACAACGTCCTCAGCGTTATGATCGCGCCGGGCCTCATCCTGGACCTGGACCAGGCGCTGCTCCTCGGTTCGATCGCCCCCAACGTGGCCGTGGACGTGACGGTGACCCGTTCCGGACAGCCTCTGGCCCAGGGGCGGACCTTTGCCGACGTCTCTGGTCTCTTTGCCATGTTGCTGGTGGACTCCACCGGCGCACCGGTGGTGCTTGCCGAGGGCGACGTGATCGAGGCCGTGCCGGACGACGGGACGGTGACCCCCCTCGCCCTCACCGTGCCCATGCTGGCCGTCGACTATGACATCGATTCCGACCGGGTGAGCGGCGTGGCGACCCCGGGCGGCGGGCTCACGATGCTGGCCACCGAGGCGTACCCCCGAGGCAACTCCCTGGGCCTCGCCCAGGCGTGGCCACCGATCGCCACGGACCGGACGTACGAGGCCCAGTTCGTGCCGTCCATCGACGTGCACCCAGGCACCCGCATCATCGCTTTGTACCGCCCGGCGGAAGGCCACTACGCCTTCCGGTCCGTGACGGTGCCCATCTTGAACGCCGAGCACTCCGGGCCCAGCGCTTGCGGCTTCGGTGTGCCCCACCAGCCGGTGGCCGTGGACCTGCGGGACGCGACGGGCATAGATCTGGCCGGGGCCGAGGCGACCGGCCGTTTCGATGGCTACTTCAGCGTGCTCCTGAAGGACGTGGCCGAGGAACTGGTGGCCAGCGCCGCCGGCAACACTGTGCGCGGCGACCTCGTGGATACCGTGGCCACCATCGACTTGCCGACGTTGGATGTGCAAATGGACTGGCAGCGGTCCTTCCTGACGGGCACGGGGCCAGCGGATAAGGAGTTCCTCCTCGGCCCCGCCGTGCCGTGCCCTCAGCAGCAGCCGGCCGGCGTGCTGAGCATCGGGGTCAACTTCGGCTTCACCCAACGCACGGGTCCCGACGGCGCCATCAACGCCTTCGTGCCGCCGTTCCTGCTGGGCCAGGGGGGGGGCCTCGAGATCGCATTCTTCGACGAGAACGGTCACCGCTGGTTCCGCAACCTCTACCGCGCCACCGCCCAGATCTTCATTCGCACCCCCGTGGTGGCTGGCCAGGTGAACGCCCTCGACGATGTTCATCTGAGCCTGGCGGCTGCCGATGCGACGGAGAAGGGAGCCGCCGACGTGGCCGCCAACGGCTTCGGGCAGTTTGCCGCCGCGCTGGTTGGGGCGGCGGAGGACGTGAGCAGCGAGGCCGGCGACGTCCTTACCCTTGATGCAGGTGGCCAGAGGACCACCGTCACCGTGGAGCAGCTGGCCTTCGACTGGTCGCCGGGCCTGGGTGAGGTCACGGGCCAGGCCCCGGCATCGCGGCCGGTGGTCATGCTCCTGCGCCTCGAGAACAACCAGTTCCTGTCCATCACCCTCACGGCGGACGAGTTCGGGACGTTCAGGTTCACTCCGGCCGACGTCCCGCCCCGGGCGACGTGGACGATGGATGACGTGGTGGGCGTGCGCGTGGTGCTGCCCATGGCCGGCGGCCACCAGGTGATCGATCAGACGCCAAGCTTCGTCACGGGCCCCGAGCCGGAGCCCGCCAAGCCGACGATCTACCTGCCCACGGCCATGAACCAGGGCCGCAACGTCGCCGCCGCCGCGGTGCGGGCGCCCCCCCGTCAGAGGGCAGTCGCCGGGGCGGGGAGCGCAGCTGGCCCCGACGCGGCCTCCGGGCCGGGAGACCTCACTGCCTGGGCCATGGCGGCCGACGTGGCCACCCTCAGCCCAGGGGCGGCAGTTGAAGAGAGCCTGACCGACGTCCTGGGTTCCTTCTTCCCGGCCCGCGGGCCGCCGGACCGCTTCCGGCCCGTGGCCGGTACCGCGGTGGATTCCATCGGCGCGGTGCCCGCCGCCTGGCCCGGCGGATTGGCGGCGACGGCGAAGGCGCCAACCTTCCCGGGGGCTGACCTGGCGGCGCCGGAGGCTTCCGGCCCCACGGCCGCAATGCGGGCCGGGGCGCGGTAGCCCTGGCGGAAGATCACTGCTCCTGAAGGGGCGGGGCCGCGAGGCTCCGCCCCTCTTTTCGCCAGCCCACATCCGGCCTCACTCCCGGCGGCCCGGCCTGCTTCGCCGACCCCTGCCGGGGCGTTGACCTCCCCGGATCTGGGGGCGTACCATGCCGACTAAGACCCTGGCGCAGGTCTTCGATAAGTTCCACTTGCAGGAGGAGGATGAATGGACTTGACAGTGTTGGCCGGGCTGCTGGCCGTGATTGGGGCCGGCGCGGGCTGGGGAGCCCCGCTCCTTGCGGGCGGCCGGCGACCCTATGGCGTCGCCGCCGACGTGCTCGTCGCCCTGGCAATAGTGCTGGGCCTGGGCATTGTCGAGTGGAGCTTGATCATGCCCTTCTTCGACTTTCCGGGGTGGCTCGACCTAGCGGCGGCCGTCGGTGATCCCCTGGTTCTGGCGCTGATCGTGCTCTGGATCATGCGCCGCACGCGGCCCGCTGTGCCGGCCGAAGAGTAGGCGAGGCCGGGGACCACCGCGACCGCCGATGAGCCCGCGTCAGACCTGGTCGGTCATGGTCAAGGAGTGGCGTCATATCGTTCGCGACCGCCGGACGGCGCTCCTGGTGATGCTGTCGCCCGTGCTGTTCTTGGTGGTGTTGGCCTACAGCTTCTCCATCGAGATCCAAGACGTGACCCTGGCCGTCATGGACGGCGACAGATCGCCCGTGTCCCGGGCATATGTCGCGGCCCTGACCGACTCGGGGGATCTGGTCGCCTGCTGCTGGGCCCAGGGCTATGACGACATCGAGGACTGGCTCCTCGATGGCCAGGCCCGGGCGGCGGTCGTCATTCCCCCGGGGTTCATGGCCCGCCTCAGCGGCGGTGGGCCTGCCGCCGTCCAGGTCATTGTTGACGGTACTGATCCCAACACCGCGGCCCACGCCATCGGCCACATCACGAGCCGCACCGAGGCGTTTGGCCTTGCAGAGGCGGCGTCGGTCCTGGCCGCCACGGGGCACTCCCTGGGGGCCGCGGCCCAGGGCGTCGATCTGCGGGTGCGCACCTGGTACAACCCCAGCCTGAAGTACATTGTCGGGATGGTGCCGGCCCTGATTGCCGTCGTCCTCGGCATGCCGGCGATTGCCGCCTCCTTGGCGATCACAAGAGAAAAGGAATGGGGCACCTACGAGGCCTTGATCGCGACCCCAGTCGGCAGGCTCGAGCTCCTCGTGGGCAAACTCATCCCATACGTCGCGAGCGGCCTGGTGAGCGCCGCGCTGTGCGCGGCGGTGGGCGTTTACTGGTTCGGGGTGCCTTTCCGCGGGAGCTTCCCGACCTACCTCCTGCTGTCAACGGACTTCCTGCTGGCCACCCTGGCCCTGGGGATCCTCATCTCCGTGCTCCTCAGCAGCCAGCAAGCGGCCATGATCGTGGCCCTCCTGGTGTTTCTCTTCCCGGGGTTCTTCTTGTCGGGCATCTTCATCCCCCTGTCGGCCATGGGGCTGATGAAGATGGAGGCTTACATGATGCCGACGACCCACTTCGTCCTGATCAACCGCGGTCTGTTCGTGAAGGGGGTCGGCCTGGACGTGCTGTGGGTGTGGGGCCTGGCTCTCGCGGCAGTGGCAACCGCCGCTCTCTTGGTGTCGGTGGCGCTGTTCCAGAAGAGGCTGTAGGAAACAATGTGGCGCCGCATTGCCAACCTCGTCCGCAAGGATCTGATCCAGCTGCGCCGGGATCGGGTCCTTGCGCCCTTCGTCATCTTCGGCCCGGTCATGGAGCTGGTGATGGTGGCCTACTCCACGTCCGCCGGAATAGCGAATCTTCCCACGGCGGTCGTCGACCTCGACCACACGGCGGCAAGCCGGACCCTGACCACGGCCTTTTCCAACACGCCGACCTTCGACGTGGGCAGCTTCCCGGCGGGCATCGCCGGGGTGGCGCCGCTCCTCGACGGCGGCACGGCTGCCGTGGCGGTGGTAATCCCCAAGGGCTTCGCGGCCCGGCTGTCCGATGAGGCGTCGCCGGCGCCCCAGGTGCAGGTTATCGTCGACGGCTCGGAACCGGCCGCCGCCCAAGCGGCGATCGCCAGCGCCCAGGGGGTGGTGGCCCTCTACTCGCGCCGGGTGGGGATCGCCGCCGCCGGCCTGACGGAGGGGGCGCTCTCTGCCATGGCGGCCGACGCGCAGGTTCCCTCCCACGAGGGGCTCCAGGTCTCGCACTAGC
>CAZXNP010000096.1:0-7286 GCA_964642035.1 uncultured Anaerolineales bacterium
GCCGGGCTCATCTCCGCCGCCAGGCGCACGGTTTCCTCCCAGCCCGTGGCCGGCAGGGCGGGCAGCGGCTCCGCCGCCGCAAGCTCCTCCAGGGTGATGGCCAGGGGCGGGTCGACGTCTTGGGCGCGCCACGGGGCCAGGGCCAGGTTGGGCTCGGGCGCGGATGCGAAGTGCCGGGCGGCGAAGTACTCCTGGTGCAGCCCGTGGATGAACCTGACCTCGCCCTCCAGCTCGGGGTCCAAGAGGCCCGCGTCGTATCCGGCCCTCAGAAGCTCGCGGGCGCCCTCGCACGAGAGGTTGGCGACGGCTTCCCGGCGGCTGAGGCGCACCGCGCTGTGCTCGCCGATGCCCTTGTCCTTTTGCATGGCGTACGCCAGGCGCGCGAGGCTGGGCACCAGCGGCCCTTCCTCCGGCAGCTCGGTCGGACCGCGCCAGCGCCGCTGTGTAAGCAGCCGGCAGTCGCCCTCGGAAAGGAGGGCGCCGGGCTGGAACAGGGCGTTGCCGGCCTCCATCTCACGGCACAGGGCGTGGCGCACGAACCCCGTGAACAGGGCCGCCCTGCCCACGGGCATGGTGCTGGACGCGGCCGCCTGCTCCACCAGCAGGCGCAGGGCGAAGGGGGTTGTGAGCGCCTCGAGGTCCCGGCCCTGGATGCTGTGCCACAGACTGAGCCACCGGCCGGGGGCGTGGAGCTTCAGGAATGACCGCACCTGCCGTCGGGTGAGGGGCTTGACCCGGACCTGGGGCACCCTCAACGCGGCGGCGGAGAGAGACGCGCTGTACTCCAGGGTGCGGCACGCCACGACTGCTCGGTTGCCGGGCACCCCTCGGCCGAGCTCCTGCAGACAGGCCTTCCACTCCGCCAAGGCTGTGCGCAGCAGATTCCCCGAAAGCGGGATCTCGTTGAGGCCGTCGAGCAGGACGGTTGCCCTGCCCTCGTCCAGGAAGCGCTCCCACGGGGGCAGATTCGGGTATCGGCGCGCCCACAGGTCGGAGACCCACTCCCTGGGGTCGGCCAGGCTCTTGCCGGGCCCGGGGCGGTACCCGCTCAGATCCACGAAGAAGGTCACCGGCGAGGTGTCCCGGCCGCGGCTCTTGGACCTCAGCCCGGCGATGGCCAGATCCAACTCCAATCGGCGCAAAACCGTGGTCTTGCCGCTGCCAGGGGCGCCGAGAATGACCAGGATTGGGTCCTCCACCGCCGCCATGAGTCGCATGAGGTCGGTGTACTCCTCCCCCTGCTCTCGCCACCGACCGGCCGTGGACTCCTCCCCCTGGTCGATAAGCAGGGTCAGGTGGACGAAGCGGCGGTCGAGGGCGTAGCCGGGCCGCGCCCACTTGGCGACCCGCTGGGCCCGGTACTCGGCCATGGAGTACGGGGTGTGGCGGAGCACGGTCCGGACGAGGTCGGCGCCCAGATCGACGGGGGTGCGTGTATCCTCCAGCGCCGCGATGAGCTCGCCCAGGGTGGACGGCTCGGCGTGGCCGGGTACCCGCACCCCCACCGTGACGTGATGGCCGTCATCCTCGTCCTCTGGAGTGTCCAGGGGCTGGTCGCAGGACGGCAGGTCCGGGCACACGAGCTCGAAGATGTGCTCGGCGTGCAGGAGGTCCTTCAGGAGATGGACGCCTCGATCACGAATCGTGGTCCCTGGCGGTACGTCCGATTGGGCAAGCTGTTGGGTCACCAGGTTCAACAGGGTCTGGCCGCCGTGGCCGACCGCCATGAGTCGCGCGACCCGGTTGACGGAGCGGCCCTCGTAATCGCCGTCCCTGAGGCTGGCGCTTCCGGTGTAGACGCCGATTCTGACCTTCAGCGGCGGGAGGTTGGGCCCTATGGCGGCCCAGTCCTCGGCGTGAATGGCGCGCTGAATCGCCGCGGCCGCTGCCAGGGCGTCAGCGGCCCGATCGAAGGCGGCGCACGCCCCATCTCCCAGCATCTTGAACACGTAGCCGCCGCCGTCCTCGATCGCGGACCGCACCAGGTCGTTGTGGCGCACCATGACCTCAGCGGCGGCCTCGGGGAAGCGCTCCCGTAGGCCGGTGCTGCCCTCCGCGTCCGTGAACAGGAACGTCACCGTTCCGACCGGTGGCCCAGGTGGCGTCAGATTGAGTCTCCTCAAGAGTCCCTGGCAACGTCGTATCGTAGCCTACGCCGATTCCCCGGGCCAGACACCGAAGGAGCCTGCCGGGCCCTGGCGCCGGCCAAGCCGCCGACCCGGGCAGCGGTTCCCCCCGGCTCCCGTCGCGACCCAGCCTGGCCTGGGTGCCCGCCACCCGGAACAGCACGTTCTCGGCGGGGGCGGATCCTCATGGGGAGTGGTTGCGCGCCTGGGGCAGGTGCAGGCGCCAGATCTGGGCGCCCGGGGTTGCCGTGGGCGCCACAGGCGGGCGTACCTCGATGGCGAGGTCCCGGCGTAGGGCGCCGCCGCGGCCGTCGGTGACGATGGCAACGACCTGATACCGTCCCCGCGCCGTGTAGGTGTGGGCGGCCGTCTGGCCGTAGGCCACAGCCCCGTCGCCGGTAAGCCAGGCGACGGAAAGGGGGTCTCCGTCGGGGTCCTTGGCCGTGAGGGTGAGGGTCACGATGGCCCCAACCCTGGCCGGGGAGGGGAGTATCCGCGGCTCCGTCTCGACGGTGGGCGGTTTGTTCGCTCCATCCGCAACCCGCACGGTGACGGCGTCCCGCCGGGCGGCGCCAAAGTCGTCCTGGGCCCGGGCGGTGATGGCCACGGTGCCGGACAAGAGGTCGGATGCCATGGCCAGGTATGGGGGCACGTCGTCCACCGTCAGGGCCGTCTCCCCGGCCGTCACCTCCACGTGGGCTATGGTCCCGTCCGGGTCGGTGGCGGACACTATCACCGGGACGGTGGCTGGCGCGACCAGGGTCGAGGCCCCGGATGGCCGCAAGATACGCGCCCTGGGCAAGGCGTTCCACGTCACGTTCTCGTCGGCCCACTCTGGCCGGCCGGCAAGGCGGTACAGGTGGGCGTCCAGGCCGCCCAAGTAGACGGTGTCGCCAAGCACGGCCAGGCTGCGGCTGTCTTCGGGGGGCGGCGTTGTCAGCCGACTCCAGGTGGCCAGGTCGGCGGTGCGCACCACCAATCCGGCGTGGGCCCCCTGGGCCCCGAAGGCCCCGGCAAGGGCGTACAGCCATGGGCCGGCCACATCGAGGTCGAAAACTGGCCACGTGACCGCCTGGCGCACCGTCTTGCCGTCGAAGGCCAGCAGCCAGCCCGCCTGCTCCCACGATTGGTACACCATGCGGCCGGCGAATTCCACCGGGCGCCAGCCGGTGCCGTGCTCCAACAGCAGGTTGGGTCCGTCGGACCAGGCGCTGCCATCGAACACCTTCGACCTGGGGTTGGGCCCACCCCGGTAGTCGGTGGCCTGCAGGTAAAGACGGCCGGCGAGGGTGCCGGCGAAGTAGAAGCGGGCGAAGTCCCCGTCGATGCCGCTGGCGGGCTGCTCCCGTCGCGCCACCTGCCAGTGGGCGCCGTCGTCGGTGCTTCGCCACGCAGCGGCCTGGTATCCCAGGGAGCCCACGAGCCAGAGGTCCGCTCCGTCCAAGGTCGTCACGTCGAAGGCATGGGTGGTGCCCAGGCTCGAGACGTCCTGCCATGGCTCACCGACGGCGTAGTCGGCCTTGCGGCGGCGATCTATCGCCGGGGCGTACAGCCGCCCCCGGATGGCCCGGAAGTTCTCGATGGCCTCGGTGTCGGAGAGGAGTACGTCCTCGAATAGCCCGCTGCTCGGGTCGAAGGGACTGATGTGAATCGGGCCGGTGTTGGCGCCGTAGTCGCCGTAGCCGGAGTAGAGGCGGCCCCGCCAGCCGTGGAGGGCACCGATGCGGCGGCCGCGATCCGTGGGCTGGGTGGCGGCGTGGGGATGATCGGGCAGCGCCTCGAAGGACGCTGGCTGACGGGCACCCGTCAACGTGGCATCCAACGCCAAGGCGTGCGGGTGGACATGCCGCACCTCACCGCTGGTGCCGAAGACCATCGCGCCCACGCCGAGGGCGATCATGCCGGCGCCCCTGGCAAGGGGCCCACGTCCGGGGCGGCGGGCCCTCCAGTGCTGGCTGGTGGCTTCTCCCATTGCCTTCCTCGACGACAGGATAGGCCCGGGGCACGGCGGGGGCGAGGCGCCGGGCCGTTGACACCCTTGGTCAGACCGTGCTAGAGTCGCCCCCTCGCCTGCCCCGGGCGCCCTGCCCCCGGCGCCGTTACCGCTCGGGAGGAGAAGGAAATGGCCCTGCCGCCATCGGTGACCTTGTGCGAGTGCTGGCCCCGCGACGGTCTGCAGTCTATTCCCAAGGTCGTGGCAACCCAGCACAAGATCGAGATGATCAACCGCATCGTGGATGCCGGCGTGCGCAAGTTAGAGGTGACCTCGTTCTCGCACCCCCGTTTCTTGCCCCAGTTTGCCGATGCTGAGGACGTGCTGCGGGGGATAGAGCGCCGACCTGGCGTGTCATACGTTGTCCTGATTCCCAACATGAGGGGCTTTCAGCGTTTCGCCGAATGCCAGGAACGGGGCTACGGCGCCGACGAAATCGTGCTCATGATCTCGGCCAGTGAGCACCACAACCTGGTCAATTTCCACATGGGCCATGACGAGGCCAAGCGCAAACATGCCGAGATAATCGAGGCGGCAAAGCGCCTCGGAGTCAAGGTGATCGGGTGCGCCGGTACGGTCTACGGCTGCCCCATCGGCGGCGACGTGGCCATGGATGACGTGATCGACATCACGGCCTTCTACATCAACTCCGGGGCAGACACGGTCATGCTGGGCGATACCACGGGGGCGGGTAACCCCGTCAGCGTGCGCCGCCGAGTGGGGCACCTCCAGGACTTGTTCCCCGGGACAGACTTCATAGCCCACTTCCACGACACTCGTGGCAACGGCATCGTGAACAGCTACGTGGCCCTGGAGATGGGTCTGCGGTACGTGGACACATCCATCGGCGCCATCGGTGGCCAGCCATGCCCCGACGGCAATACAGCCAAGTACCAGGCTGGAAACACCGGCAACACCTGCACCGAGGATCTCGTGGCTCTGCTGGCTGAAATGAATGTCCGCACCGGCATAGACGTACAGGGCATCATGGAAGCCGGTCTCCGCGCTGAGGAGATCCTCGGCATGCGCACTCGGGCCAACACGATCCGCTGCGGCCCCGTGAACCACGCCCCACTGGAGCGGGTGCTGGCCTAGCCCGGAGACAGTCCATGGCCACGGTTTTCATGAAGTGGTTGGAGGCCAACGCCGCCGACTACGACCGCGGCATACGGCTCCTGACCCTGGGCCGCTTGGCCGGCTTGCGACGGAGGGTGGTGCGAGACTACGTCACCCCGGGGGCGCGGGTACTCGAGATCGGCTGCGGCACCGGGGCTCTGGCCGTCGCCTTGGCCGAGGCCGGTGCCGACGTGACAGGTATCGATGCGTCGGAGGCGATGCTCGCCGAGGCCCGGGCCAGGCTGGAGGGGGCGGGCCTTGCCGACCGGGTTCACCTGGTGCACATGGACGCTTCCGTAGTCGCCGACAGATTCGAGGCCGGGGCCTTCGATCTGGTGGTGGCTAGCCTGATCCTGAGCGAGCTTCCCCCCGGCGAGAGGGACTTCGTTCTGTCGGCGTGTCGACTGCTCCTCGCTCCGGGCGGCCGCATGCTCGTGATCGACGAGGTGGTTCCCCAGGGCCGCCTGGCCCGTCTGGCCTACAGCCTCGTGCGGGGGCCGATGGTCCTCGTCACCTGGCTGCTTACCCGGGCCACGACCCACGGCCTGCCCCACTTGCCCGCAACCTTGGAGCGGACCGGCTACAGGCCCCGCAGGGTGGCGAGTGCCCTGGCCGGCAGCCTCGTTCTCATGGTGGCGGAGCCGGCACCAGTCCCCGGCGGCGCCGACTCCCTGCCGCCCCAGGTAGCCGGCCGCCTCCGGCACCGGGTCACTCCGCGCACCCTCCTGACGGACCTCTGGGCCCTCTTCTTTAGGATCATTCCCCCCTATCCCAAGGTGACTCCCGGCTTGTACGCCGTCGGGGAGCCGGGGCCGGACGACCCGGTCCTGGTCACCGGCAACTTTGATCTGACGGTGCGCCGGGTCGTGGGGGCCCTTGACGGCAGGGTCGACTGCTGGCTCTTGGTGGCCGATTCGGCCGGCATAAATGTTTGGTGCGCCGCCGGGGGCGGCTTCTTCACCGCCGACAAGGTCATCGCCGCGGTGAAGTCATCGCGCCTCGACGAGGTGGTGAATCACCATGCCCTGATCCTGCCGCAGCTCTGCGCCAACGGCGTGGACGGCTGGCGCCTGCGCCGGGAGCTCGGCTGGGGGGTGCACTGGGGACCCGCCCGCGCCCGGGACATTCCCGCCTATCTCGCTGCCCACAGAAAGAAGACGGACGCCATGCGCTGGGTGGACTTCCCCCTCCCAGCCCGGCTGGAGATGGTCACCGCCACCCTCGGCTTCTACGGCCTCCTGATCCTTGTGCCCCTGGCCCTGTTGGCGCGACACCTGTTCGTGCCGACCGTCGTGGCCATGCTCGGCCTGTCCTACTTCTACGCGGTTGCGGAGCCTTGGCTCCCGGGCCGGGACGGACTGGCCAAGAGCGTCCCCCTGGCCTTGATCGCCCTGGCGGGCATGGCCGTGTACACCCAGGTGTGGGACCGGGTCACCGCCGCCGGTCTCTTCAATCGTGGCCTGGGGATAGTAGCCCTCGCCGTCTTCACCGGAGCCGAGCTCCAGGGCATGTCCCCCCGGATGCGCGGGGAGCAGGCCAACTGGAGCTGGGAGGCGGTCATCGCCGCGGTGCTGGTGGGCCTCTACTGGCTCGTGCCCCGGGTACTCGGGTGGTCGCCGTGACGACGCCGGGGGCCGTGGCGCCCGGGAACGGGTCTGGGCTTCCCGATGGCGCGGCGGAACCCTCCGGGGGCGGCGCCGGACCGGGTGTGGTTGACTCCCTGCTCCAGCATCTGGAGATAGCCCGGAACCTTCGCCACCTGCAGATCCGGTTCGATGTTGAGAAGTGCAAGGGCCGGTGGGAGTGCTACGAAGTGTGCCCCATTGGATGCTGGACCCCCGACCGAGACGCCCGGGTCGCCACATTCCACGATCCCGAGCTGTGCATCGCTTGCGGGGCGTGCGTGCTGCAGTGCCCGGAGGACGCCATCGCCCTGGAGCGGTAGGCGGTGAATCGCCGGGAGCGGGGGGTCTACGGCGGTAGACTCCCCCCCGGGGCCGCCGCCCCCACACACTCACCGCGCAGCCCCCGCCACGTGCGCCGCGGGAAGG
>CAZXNP010000097.1:0-7254 GCA_964642035.1 uncultured Anaerolineales bacterium
ACGCGGGCCCCCCGTGGGCCCTCAGATCGCCCCCCACGCCCCCCAGGCCGATCGGGCGTGGGGCTGGCGGCGGCGGCGGGAGGGGTTCCCCCGGCCGAATCACGATGTCGCGCATCTCAGCGGCAGCCCTCGCCACGGCGGGCACCGGCGGCCGGGGAACGGCCCGGGGGGCGGGCCGGGTCCGTGGCCCGGCCGGGAGCCCGGCCCGGCTGCGCACGTAGGTGAATGCCACATAGAAGGCCGGAATGAAGAGGAAGAACACCCACGCACCTTCGAAGAATCGTTCCCGGAAGATCACCAGGGTGGCGGCTGTGGTCAGGAGCGCGGCAAGAATCGAACCGGATAAAATGGCTGCATTGGCCGCGTGCAGGCTGCCGTCGGAGGCCCGACTCTCCCGCAGCAGGCGCTTGGAGGCGGCCCAGCCCGTCATGGATAGCAGGATAAACACCCCGGCCGCGTAGATGGCCAGATAGGTTTCCTCCGACGTACCGATCACCACAAAGGCGACGCAGCACACGGCTACCTCGACCCACACGGGGAGAGCCGCCACGCCGAAGCGATTGGCGCGACCGAACATCGGCGGGATGTATCGCCGGGTGGCCAGGCCAAGGGACAGATTCTGGATTCCCTCCGCGCTGGCAGCGGCAGCGCTGAGGAGCACCGCGACGCCCACCAGGGTGCCGGTGTAGGCCCCAGCGGCAGGCAACAGGGCATCCATGGTCTGGGTGAAGACGGACACCTCGGCGATTGAGGGATCAGCCAGGGCAAAGATGGCTGGCCCAACCACCAGCATGGTCATGGCCGTGCTGCCCATGATTATCACGAGGCTGCCGAAGGCCCTACGCGCCTGGGTTTCGGGATCTCCGCCATAGGCGGCCACGAGGTTGGCGAAGACCTCAATCCCCGTCATGAGGGCCAGGATTCTGGCGTAGCCGCCCAATGTGAAATGAAGATACGACGGCTCACCAGGCCTCGTCGGGGCGAGGGAGAAGGCCTGGAGGTCCAGAGTGGGAAGGATGGGGGCCCCCACCAGAGGGCCGGTACCGTGGGCCCAAGCCTGGTAGTGGTACCACACCGCGGCCCCAATCATGGACCACAGCAGCACTAACACCCCGAAGGTGGCCGGGCCAAAGAAACGGGCCGCTGTCTTGGGTCCCCGGTTCACGAGCCATCCCGTGGCGATGCTCAGAGCCACGGCCACCAACCCCCGGGCCGAGATGCCGGGCAGTTCGCTGTTGAGGGCCGGGAATCGATCGGCCAGGAACGTCACCATGGCCGCCACGCTCACCAAGAAGGTGAGGGTGTACTCGATATATGTGATGGCACCGTTGGTCTTGACGGCCCAGCCGCCAAATTCCTCCTCGCTCAGGCCGCTGCCGCCGCTGCCATCGGTGACCCATTGCATCACCCGGCGATACATCATCGATACCACCACGACGGTGAGGACCACCAGCCACACACTGGCGCCGAAGGTGGTGGCGGCGACGCCGGCAGCGGCACTCAAGACGATCAGCTTGAGGAAGGGGGTGAAAACGTAGAGCGGCGACGTGGCAGGATCGCCGCCCCCTGCCAGGGCACCCTCGAAGGCGCTCGAGAGTTTGTGGGCGTGCGCGGAAGACAACGTGGGCTCCGGCGATTGCGCAGGACGGTGCTCGCGCATGGCTGGCGCGGCTCGTCGGCGGGAACGACAAGTGTAAACCAGTCTGACGACGGATGCACGCCCGCCCTTGGCGGCGGACTTGGTGCCGGCTGGCCCATCGGGTGGCACCGGGCCGACAGGCACCTGCGGGGCCTCGTGGTCTCCAGGGGGCAGAGGCCTTGCAGCCAGGGGGCGATCTGGATATTGTGGACATGGCGCTACCGACCACTGCTTAGGAGTGGGGAATGTCCCGGATCTTCAGGCGGATTATGCTAGCCCTCGTCGTTGTGCAAGTTGCCTTGGTGGCGATCCTGACCTTGGCGAAGCGTCGCCTGCCGTCACGAGGCGATGAGGACAGCGACGAGATAGCCCTCACGGTGATAATGGATGCCCGGGAACTCATCAGTCGGGCCCGGCGCTTCCGTGGGGGCTCGGTTGTCACAGCTGCCGGGGCGTGTCAGTTGGACCTCCGGGGTGCGGCCGTCGACCCTCGAGGCGCGACCCTCGAGGTCCGCACGATCATGGGCGCGACGTCGGTCACCGTCCCGGAGGGCTGGCACATCGAAGTGGTCGGCCGCGGCTTCGCCGGCGCCATCGCCGACCGGACCAACGCAGGGCTGCGCCGGAGTGCCGGGGCGGCCGCCGTCAAAGGGGTCGCCGCCCCAATCGGCCCGGCGACGGCCTCCGGACCCGAGCAGGTGGGGCCTCGCCTTCGCCTTGAGGTTCTGGCGGTTCTGGGGGCCGTCGAGGTAGGCCACGAGCCCGCCGTGGGCGCGTCCCGGGCGGGGACGGTGAGTCCCAGGCCGGCGGCTCCTTTGTGAAGGCGGTGTGGGGGTGGTTGCTCGTGGCTGTGGGGCCGTGGTTGGTCGTGGCCGTGGCGGTACCACCCGGACACCGACTTGGCCCGAATTGTTGCCGAGGGCAGCCTGGTGGTGGCTCCCGATTCCCGGATGCCGGCCTTTGGGGACCGCCTGGCGGAGGCCGAGGTGGCCACGCCATAGGAAGCTCAGCCGGTGGGTTGGTCCAGGGCCGACAGCAGTTTCTCTGCCTCGTCGGCGTCGATGCGGCCGTCCTCGAGCATTCTGAGGATAGTGGCCCGCTCGCCGTCCCGCGGTGCCGCCGAGGCGCTGCCTTCCCCAGGCTCTTCCATCCTCCGGCGTGCCGCGGCCAGGCGCCGGGCGATCTTTCGCTCCGCGCGGCGCGCCGCCTGCTCCGCCCGGCGCTCGGCTTGGGTTGCTGCCCGCTCTCCAGCGCGGCGCACCCGATCCGTGATCCGGTCGACGTCGCCTTCGCCCAGGCCGGCGCTGTGGAGCACTTCGGGCAGGGAAGAGGCGATGCGATCCAGGTGCTTACCCAGGCGATCCGACAGCCCGCCGAGGCCTGACTCTATCTGGACAGCAAACTCCTCGGTCATGGCGGCGAAGCCCTCGCCGAGGGATTCCTCGTCACCGTCGCCGCCGTCGGCATCCTGGGGGTCCAGGATGGTTACCGTCCCCCCGGCAGTGACGTCCACGTGGTGATTGCCCTCGCCCAAGGTGCGCTCCACCACGGGGCCGTCGTGGTCTCCGACTCGAGCCTCGCCCGGGAACCTGATCCGACCCGCGCCGGATCTGACACGGAGGATGGCATCCGGCGCGGCTGGCAAGCGAAGCGCCACGTCCCCCCCGGCCGAAACGGCCCAATCGCCAGCCAGGGACGAGGCAAGATCCAGGGCGGCATTTCCGCCGCAGGTCGCCATCACTTGGCCCGTCGTGGCCTCGAGGCGCAGCCGGCCGCCCACGGCGGTGGCTGCCACGTCACCAGTTACCCCCCTGGCCACCAGGCTACCTCCCACACGTCCTGCGCGAAGGTGCCCGGTGACGCCGCGTGCCCGTAGCGTGCCGCCCACCGACTCGACATCGACGTCGCCGACGTCACGGACGGCTAGGTCGCCGGCAACGGATTCGATGGCCGCGGGCGCAGACAGGCCAGCAAGGCGGGCGCCGCCATGGGCGACCTGAAGCCGCAGGCGGGCAGCCGTAGGCACCCTAAGCCGGCAACCGCGACCGCAGCTGACATGCACTTCGTCGCCTCGGTCCTCCATCTCCACGTCGTCGCCCTCGGCGATCACAGCGGATTTGTCCCAGCCCTCGACCCGCAGCCGGCCCTTCGCTCCGGTGACCACGACTGTTAGATCGGGGCCTGTCTCTATCCGGCGGCGTGTTGTATCCACAGCGGGCAGCTCCTCGGTGCGGCCTGTCACACCAGAGCCCCTCCGGCGATCGAGGTTGAGTTTGCGATTTCTTGAGGCGAATGGCGCGAGGCAGCCGGAGTATACGCTGCGTATTGAGATTGTCAAGCACTAATGTCGAAAAGCGCAACTATCCCGGGTGGCGCACGTCACTTGTCAAGACCCAGCTCGCTCCGGAGCCGCTCCGCCCACGCGCTAGTGGCGTCATGGGCCAGGTACTCTAGACCGTGGGCGAGGGCCTCCTCGCGGCGTCCAGCCCCGGCGAGGGCCATGGCCAAGTTGTAGTGCGCGTCGGCGTAGTCGGGGGCTAGAGCCAATGCCCTGGTCGCCGCCTCCACGGCCTCGGACCAGCGGCCGAGGTCCATGAGGACGCCAGCCTGGTTGTTCCACGCTTCGACGAATTCGCCCTGGCACTCTACCGCCTCGCGGAACCGGGCCAGGGCTTCCTCGGGCCGTCCGAGGGTCGCCAGAACATTGCCCAAGTTGAAGGCGGCCTCCGGGTCGGGCCCCCCCACCAAGAGGCACCGTTGGTACGCCCGGGCCGCACCCTCCAGATCGTTGGCCTCCTCGAGGCGCAGCGCCTGCTCGAAGCACTCCTCGGCCTGAGGGACTCCCGGGGCGATGTTGAGGTCGGGAGCCGGCCGATCCTTGACCTGGGCAGGCAGGAGAAGCTGCCCAGAGGTATTGGCCACAGCTCCTCCCGGCAGGTGCACCACAAGCTCCCCGCTCGTCTCTTCTCGTGCCAGCACGGATATGGCGTCTTCCGAGTCCGGCAGCCAGCGGCGAGCTCGCTCAAGGGTTCGCGCTATATCATCGACGGCGACGCCCCGGGCCACGAGGTGCTTCACCATCCGCAGCGCCGCCACCTGTCGGAACTCGAAATAGTCGACCCCGTGTCGGGCGCTGGCGGGGCGGATGAGTCCACGGCGGACCCACCACCGAATGCGCGGCCCGGGAACGTCCAGCACCCGCGACAGCTGGGCGATGGTGTAGAACCGTCGAAGGTGGGATTCGGCCGGGGCTAGACCGGCGAGTTCGAGGAATCGCTGCTCACTGATGATCTGCAGGCCCGTGGCGAGGGCTTGCAGCTCCCGGGCCCGCAGCAGTTTGAGGGTCAGGTGGCTTTCGGGATTCGGGGGCCAGCTCTCTTGACCCACCACCAGGTAGGAGGTGAAGCGGCTCGGGAACGACACGGCCTCGCCGCCGAGGGCCGCCACCATGAGGCCGGCCACCACCTGGGTCATAGAGGCAAAACGCCCCGTGAAGGCGACGCGCTTACCTTCGAGGCCGCCCTCGTCGTTGGCTACGGGCCGCGGTGATGCCTCCGTCACACCTCGCTCTCCTTCACCAGTCTCAAGAACACCGGCGACCGCAGATTGCCCCCGGGGGTCCGCTCCATGTATTTCACGATGCAATACACCTCTGCCTCGACCCAGATCGCGTTGCCGGCGGCCGGCACGACGGGATCCTCCCGGTGCCGCCGACCCAAGGCTCGGGCTAGTTGGCGCCCCGTGGGCCGGTTGAGTCCGCTGCCAACCCTGCCCACCGACCGCAGCACGCCCTTCTCCTCCGCGGCCACGACGAGGCTCCTCACCCCGTCCGGGTCCTCGGGCACGTAGCCGATGATGACGCAGCAAATCGTCTCGTGACGCTTTATCTTGCGCCACGCGTCGGTGCGACGACCAGGAAGGTATCTGCTATCCACCCGCTTGGCCACAACGCCCTCGAGGCCGGAGGCAACGACCTGGCGGAAGTAGTCCTCACCATGGCCAATAATCCCATCGGAGAAGACGACGGCGCCACCCTCCGATTCCGTCAGGATGTCCGCCAGGAGCTGACGGCGCTCCAGCAGGGGGCGATCCATCACGGGCCGCCCCCCGAGATAGAGCAAGTCGAACACGGCGTAGGTTGCAGGCAGGCTGGCCGCCAACGCCGCGATTCGCGCCTGGTCCTGGGCCTGTTCGCGCCGCAGCAGGCCCCGAAAGCTGGGCTGGCCGTCGTCCTCAACGACGAACACCTCACCGTCGACGGCGGTCCCGGAGGGAAGTCGCCCCAGGATTGCCAGCTCGGGATAGCGAGGGGTCAAGACTCGGCGGCGCCGGTTGAGGAGTCGGTAGTCGCCGTCCTCAACGAAGGCCAAGGCCCGGGTCCCGTCCCACTTGATTTCGAAGAGGTACCGATCGGAGGAGAAAGCTTCGGCGCCCACGGCGAGCATGGGGGCCACGAACTCCGGCAGGATCACCCCGTCTTCTTTCGGCGCCTGGTCTTCGTCTTCGCCCTCGACGCCATCTTGGCCGTGCCGGGGCGCCCCGAGGCGGCCGTGGCTGATTCCACGCTGGCCTTCAGGGCCGCCATGAGATTGATGACCTGGGGCTCGTCCCGCTCCGGGGCGGCCACGATCTCCTCCCCCTGCACCTTGGCTTCGATCAGACGCCTCAGGGTAGCGGTATGCTCGTCTTGGTAGTCAGCCATGTCGAAGTCGTCGAGGGTGGATGCCTCGATGAGGGTGCTCGTGAGGGCTCGCTCGTTGTCCGAGATGCTGGCCTCGTCAAGCTCGGTCCGGAACTCGTCTGCGCTGCGGAGCTTGTCGCGGTAAGTGAGGACGGACAGTCCGAGGAGCCCCTCCAGCGGCCTCACTACCGCCAGCTGCTCCTTGCCCGACAGGACCGCGGTGGCGACGGCGTACAGATCGCGGGCCGCCATGGCCTCGACGAGCAGGTGGTAGGGCTTCTGCCCGACTGGGCCGTCCGGCACCAAGAAATAGGTGCGGCCGGAGAAGAACATCGGGTCGATCTCATCCCGGCCCACAAAGCCTCGGATGTCGATGGCCTTGTCGCTTTCGCGGCGCAGCTTAGCAAGCTCGTCCGCCTCGATGATGACATACTGGCCCTTGGTGTACTCGAAGCCCTTGACGATCTCGTCGGTCGAGAGCTCGCCGTGCTCCGGGCAGACCTTTTGATACCGCACTCGCTGGTGGCACGCGCTGTGGAGCTGGTTCAGCCGTATGGTTCGGGACGATACTGCGGCCGGGACGGCCTTAACCGGCACGGACACGAGACTGAGGCGCAGGAAGCCGGAAAAGCTGGGTCGGGGAGGCATGCCGTCCACCTTTGTCGGTTGCGATAGCCGGCCGGGCTCCTAGCTTCGGGCCGGGCCAGCCTGGTCCGCCATTATACTTCAGGCCAGCCTTCGATCGCGAAGGCACCTCCAGAAATGGGAAGCTCCATTTGGGCTCGGATTCCACTTCCATGGATGCCTACCGGGCGAAGAGGGATTTCGGGGCGACCCCGGAGCCGGCGCCGGGTCCGCCGCCACGGCCAGGGGCCGAGACTAGGGGGCCGGCCGAAAAGCCCCTTTGGCATTCGGCCCGCGCTGCATCGGTCCT
>CAZXNP010000098.1:0-7247 GCA_964642035.1 uncultured Anaerolineales bacterium
GTGTAAATATTTGTCGCACTGAGATCATTAACATTCAGCGTTCCACTCACATCTATATTCGTCGCGCTGAGATCAATCGTGAAGATCTGTGAAGCGGATAAATCTACCGTGTAAATATTTGTCGCACTGAGATCATTAACATTCAGCGTTCCACTCACATCTATATTAGTAGCCGACAAGTCGCTCACAACTCCTGAAAATGTCCCCGTTGGTCCTGTATGTCCTCGCGGACCCGTGGGTCCCGTATGGGCCCCAGCACCTGTCGGTCCCGTATGAGCACGCGGACCCGTGGGTCCCGTACGAGCACGCGGACCTGTGGGACCAGGAAGACCCGTTGGCCCTGTATGAGCCCGCGGACCTGTCGGTCCCGTATGGGCCCCAGCACCTGTCGGTCCCGTATGAGCACGCGGACCCGTGGGTCCCGTACGAGCACGCGGACCTGTGGGACCAGGAAGACCCGTTGGCCCTGTATGAGCACGCGGACCCGTGGGACCAGGAAGACCCGTTGACCCTGTATGAGCCCGCGGACCCGTGGGTCCATAATGACCTGTTATACCAGTGGGCCCCGGCGTCCCAGTGGGACCACGCGGACCCGTGGCGCCTGTATGGGCACGCGGTCCCGTTGCACCTGTATGGGTTGCGGATCCGTGTATCCCAGTTGGTCCGGCTAACCCCGTAGGACCCGTTGGACCTCTAGGACCGGTTGGACCTGTTACACCAGCTGAAACATCATAAATAGAACTCCATATTGTGGCACTCATATCCCATATCCACCAAAAGGGAACCGCAGAGGATATGTCGCGTGCATTTGGAACTGGGTAAGTGGGTGTGGGCGTGGGCGTATATCCGATAAAAGGTACTTGATGAATACCACTCATATCGATTCTCACATACGGGTTTGACATCTATACTATATAAATATATTATAGGTGCTTGCATTCTTGCTAAATTTCTCCTTAAAGTTTTGGGAAAGAGGCCATATAAACATACGCTTTCGTACCCGTCGTAGCATTACCTAAGGTACCATCGTCTGGAACTTTTATATAATTTCCGGACCCACTTGGTATATTAAATGTAAATTTAAGACTAGTAATATTATGAAACGTAGTGGTATATGCAGGACAGAAGATCCAATGTTTTGATTCAAGATCAATGATGTTATGGGCACCGTGTCCACTCGAGGCTGTATATGTTTTAAGGACAACTCCGCGTATAGAAAGATCAACTGTCGCACTTCCATAACATTGAAATAAATATGGTCCTACAATTGAATTCCAAAAACAACCTGTAAACCAACTATCGCGATGTAATCTCATTTCAGCCGCAAGTCCACTCCCCACAGTTGGGTCAAACCCATCAAGAGGACTGAGACCCATACTTGCACCATTGCAAGTATCATCAAATGTCATTATCCCAGATACAGGACCGCTGGGTGTGCCGCCGGCCGTCAGCGTCCAACCATCCAACATTGACGGCGACCATAACGTATAAGCAGTCTCACTTATCATTACATGTCGAGATATGCCACTGCCATTAAAATCCAAACCTATAACCGGCATTGTCCCCTTCTCAGTTTGACCCGTAACAGCGTGACCAATATCATTGACTATAGCATGATGGTTGATATCCAACGCCACAGAACTAGAGATTAAATTTGCTCGCGTATCTTCATGTAACTGAAGTCGATATGCAGTTAGGAGACCAGATACATCAAGATAATTTAACTTTGTATGACCAGAGTTATAATGATCCAAGGAAGAAGCACTATTGGCCTTTGTTCCACTTGGGTCGTAGGATATGTCTAAATATACCGCATGTTTGTCCAAATTTGGAATTGGTGTAGGTGCCAGTGTCCATCTGTCTCCAGTGCCAGGAGCGCGCCCATTCTGATACAAGCGTATATGAATATCTGTTGCCGCCGTCGACGATATATCTCTATATAGATATAAATTGGCCCCTGCATAATAATTCGTACCACCACTAACATCTATTCTAAGACGCGATATAGATGGTCCATACCAATTATGTCCGAGAACATTGATATAATTACCACGAGCATAAGATGTTCCTGCATAAAATATTATTTGTTCGCTTTGCCCCGGTGTATCATCGTCAATAATGAATAACCCACGAGCATTTTGCTGTCCCGTGCCCGCACCACACGTAGCAATACAAAACCATCCGAGCTGTCCAGAAATATCGTTCGAAAAATTTCTATATTCGACAAAAGTTGTGTCGCCAACGGCGGTAATTAATCCTTCTACATTTAAATTATTCGAAATATCTATATTATGAGCCGATACATCCGTAATATCTAATCTTCCTCTTACCAGAAGGTCGCCACTTATATCAACATTGCCACTTATATCAACATTGCCACTTATATCAACATTGCTATTTAAATCAGTAGTGCCATCAACAGTTAAATTACCACAAATATCTACATTATTGTGAAAAACCCCACCCCCTTTAACGATTAAAGAGTCGCTTATATCCACCACAGTAGAACAATATATCTCTCCAATATGCAACTTGTTGAATCGTAGGCGATTTTGCGGAGCCGATCCAGGTCCCTGATCATAGCCAATATCGTAAGTTAAATCACCGCCAGGTCTAATGGCCCTGGTCGTCGTTGTTCCCGCCCCCCCAACACTAAATAGGGTATCATTGGTTAAATGAGTATCCTTCTGCATAATTCTAAACATTTTGTTATCGTCGGCAGGTGGATGATTTAAATTTATAATAAATCCGGAACCAGTTCCCGGAGTATTTACTTTATAATAAAAATTATGCGCTTCAAAATGATGCCCCGTATAAAAATTGCTACTTGCATTGGTAGAAGTAATATTATTCTCGGTAATTCTTAATTTTTGATTTGCACCGACATCTATGGAAGTCCGTGCATCTAAATTATTACACGTTATATCGGTTGCTGTTAGTGCCTGTGCGTCCGTTGTTCCATCAATGACTAGATTTCCCCCAATTCCAACATGGTTTTCAAATATTTCTTCGGTTGTCGTAATTCCATATGACCAGTCCGTGTGTGTTAACCGAACTTCCCACAAATGAGCACCATAAACAATCGGTGGATATAGACCGTCGAGCAATCCAGTCGCCGGATTTGGACACTCTGTCCCACCAACCATGAGAGAAAATGGTACATCTGTATGTGGAACATTGGTCGGTACATCAAAAACGGCAGGATTTGCATGTGATCCCATAGGTAGAATATATTTGTCCCAACTATAAATACCATTCAGTTTGATCTGATTTTCAGTAACAAGTTGCCAATCTGTATTACTTTCATTTGTAAACGCTGGCGAGCGGCTTTGATGAGGATCACCAATATTATTCGCATACATACGCACACTTATGACGTGTTGATCAATTATTTTTCTAAGAATAATACTATTATCTACAGAAGGTGTTGCGTTCAGCTGCCACGGTTCATAATGCCATTGTTGTTCTAATAGTAACCAAGCTTTGTTCCGTATTTCCTTATCTGCTGGTACCCCAGGACAACTTTCGGCTATAATAATGCGCACTATGCCGCCTATTTTCGGCGTAGTCGGTGTATGACCATAGTATTGCAAGGTTTGAGTGACTAGATCAATATCTACAGCGACAGCGCCTGATGAAGTAATACCTGTCAAACATTTTAAATTTGGAATATTTGTTGAAATGACTTTAATGAAAGGTTTGGGATTTCTCATGTCATCACCCGGAGATCTTTTATAATTATCGGTATAACCTGCAATAAATGTTATCGTTTGCTGCGGAATTGCGGCAAGACCAGCTTTAAAAGTCCCCCCATGTTGCGCATATAAGGTCGCCGTTTTCCAATCCAGCGCGGACGAAGAGGGAGCGTCATGCGGTTCTGCGAATTTTATCGTGAAATATGCAGACATATTGGCAATATCGGGTCGCTCATAATGATGAAAAGGCTGTCCGCCCAATGGATCAAAGGGGGTCGCAACATAATTCTGATTAATATCCAAATGGGCAATTGGAATGCAACAAGGACCCCAGGCACTTGAAAAAGTTGGCGTTGCCGTTGCCGATCCCGGATTTGGGGCACTTAGCTGGATGATAGGACCATGAGGTGAATTATATAACCCACGCAAATTGGCATCAAACATGGGTTGCCAAATATGTCCCCAAAAGGTATCAAAGCTAATATTAAGTGTGTCAATGACATTTGTATTGCGCACATGTAGATTATTATCATTATTAATAGATGTTAATGTGGTACTCGTAGCTATTGTCATATCTGTAGATATGTTTGCAGAACCACTGACATCTAATTTAAAAGCGGGATTAGCTGTTCCTATCCCCACATTACCGCCATTATAGTAGATATCGCTACCATTCTGTGCCCAATGGCTTATCGCTTTGACCTGCCCCCAACTGGGTACACCGGAGGGATCGGATGCATCTCCAACAAATAGTATCTGTCCACCGTTCATACTCAAATCGCCCCACAATACAATATTGCCCGAAACTTCTAGGGCTGCTGACGGAGGCGACGTGCCTATTCCCACATTACCGCCATTATAGTAGATATCGCTACCATTCTGTGTCCAATAGGAGCTCACCGTAGTATTGGAAAAATCTGTAATGGCTCTTTGTACCTGCCCCCAACTGGGTACACCGGAGGGATCGGATGCATCTCCAACAAATAGTATCTGCCCACCGTTCATACTTAAATCACGATAAAACTCTATACCCGAGTTATCTGCCCAAGAAAAAGTAGCTATTTTCTCTCCGCTACAAGTTATGCCAACGGTTACTTCGTCGGATTCATATAGTCCTGTATTATCACGGCTTGCCCACCTAATATTTGGAGAACTTTCGGAACTCCCGGAAAAAGAGATATGACCAATGCTACGAATTGTATTCGCCGTAAAATTAACATTTTCTACAAACACGCGATTATTTCCACCTGCTTCGATATAAATGGAACGCCCTGAAGGTGTATAGCTTTTAATTTCGAAAAAACCCCCACTGGGTCCTATGAAAACATGATCACAAAAAGAAATCCCACTTACGTCGGTAATAACATTGCAACTCAAATCAATATCGCCATTGAAAAAAGAACGCCCACTAACATCTAGTGTGTATATAATACCATTGTGAGAAATATCTTGAGAATGATCCACTGCACTACCGTCTAATATAGGTAAATTTGGATAGCCTATAAATGCGTGATTTCGCGTATATTGATAGTGGGTTCGAACAACTTCGTTTCCACAGAGATCATAGGGTGCACCGCCACTGATATCTACATATCCATCTGGAAGAACCATGCGATTAATACCATCTAACATAGTATTAAGAATATCATGCATACCGCTAAGGTCGGCAACTTGCTGCTGCCCAGAGACATCCAAATTGGTAATTCCCTTTTTTCCAATATATTTGAAAAAAGAAATTTTTGGAGGATTTGTTGGTATATTAGCATTGGTCGCCAAGTCTGTTGTTGTAGAATAGAATTGGAGGTAACCACTCTGATTGTCCATTACCCAGAATAATGGCCAACTATTAATGGGATTATTAAGATAAATTTGAGGCGGCGGGTCCGCTGGCGTCCAGTTCGAATATTTTACTCGCATTAAATAGGTGCTATTCACATCATCATATTTAAAATTAATGCAATCACGAAGAATATTTCCATCACTATATAATTTACGCCATACACGATTTTGGGAACCTGGAACTGGGTCCAGTGTTACATTCTTGTAGAATTGCAATTTACTATCCGGATACAATGTAGCAAATGTACCACCACCTCCACTAATATGAGATGGATTTCCATTACTACTATCCACCCAGTTAGAGCTATTATCTAAATTATAAATACTGATTGGTGCTTGATCTGGTATATCTTCTATAAAAACATCCCTACTAAAAATGTTTACAATTGCTCGAAATGGTTCATTGCTAAATTGGGCATTTAATTGAGTCGCCGCAACTCCTGTAAACTGTTTGAATAGAAGGGCTGTTTGATAGTCATTATTAATAACAGCAGACATATAATATATAGGTTTTTTAAATTTTAAAATCAAACTTTAAAATTTAATATTTTAATTTGTTCCATAGGAAATAGTTACGGTTGTTATTTTAATATTAGATGTGTTTTGCAGACCTATACGGAAAAAGATAGGGACATTATTGTTTGGACTATATAATTTAATATGATGAATAGCTATCTGTCCAGTATTCGTTCGTCGTCTATAACAACCTGCTTCATTTGCATTATTTAATTGAACAGTTGCACCTTGATCCCATGTTCCATGCACGGCTTTCCAACCACTTCGTCCCGCAGTATAACCTGCGGGTAAAGTATTATTGGCTGGATCAAAATAGCTATCAATTTCTTGAACATATAAAAGATAATGTGTACCCAAAGTTAATGTACTTGCGGAACCCACGACTGTTCCAGCAATATCTACTTGGGCAAAATTACCCGCTGTGCTACTTTGACCCTCGATCATGAGCCATTTATATGTTCCACTAATATCCACATTTCCGCCAGTCCAATAATCATCATTAGTAGCTGTATAAGACAGGCGTTTTACATCTCCTGAATTATCAAATACAGAATAATCTCGTATCTGCCGATAGAAGTTGCCTGAAGCTTCACGATAATCAATATATGGATTTGAACTGGCATGCGTTGTATATTGTCCGCTTGTAAAGCCACCATTGCACCACATTAATTGATTACCAAGAATACTATATGAATTATCATATAGTGTGTCATATGGTCTAGGATCACCAAGAAGAAAAGGGGGATATTCTCCGTTACCAGGATAATTTGGGCCCGTCCAACCAGAACTGAGCGAGAAAGAATGATAAGTTTGATCCCACCATAAAGGTAGTCTCGCAAAGGATATATCCGTGATTGGAAAAGGGCGACCACCAAGAAATTGGCTGCCAATGCGCCATTGACGGAAAATATTATTATCATATATCCCGCCCACGGCAAATTGTGGGTTGGCATTATGTATACGTGAGTATGGATAATTTGCGAATTGAGTATTTGGTAAATCTAATGTGCGATTTAGAATGGTACGCGCGGCAGTTAATGGATAAGTCCAAGAGATAACATCCTGATCCCATCGTACATTTGTTCCATTCGGACTAAATATTATTTCTAAATTGGTTAGATTATTATCATTTGTTGGTGCCCACGTTGTATAGATGCTATTTAGACTTATATCGGTAGATGTGATATTACTCACGGT
>CAZXNP010000099.1:0-7247 GCA_964642035.1 uncultured Anaerolineales bacterium
CCGGTCGCCCGCGCCGTCCGCGAGCTGTGCCGTCGCTCGGGACTCGCTCCGACACGTCCCCGCCCTTCATTCGAAGCGCTCGCGCGTCGCATTCTCCGGGGTGACGACCTGCCCAGGATCCACCCTGCCGTCGATTGGGCCAACCTGCTCTCGCTGAGGTGGCACGTACCCTGTTGCGTGGCCGACGAGGATCGAATCGAGCCTCCCGTCCGGATGAGGACGGGAGAGGCGGGGGAGAGCAGTGAGGCGGTGCAGAAGTCCGTCGATGAGACGGAGGCAGCAGCGAACAGGCGCCGGGCTGAGGCGGAAGCCGAGGCCGACGGGATCCTGGCTCGGGCCCGGGCGGAGGCAGAAGAGGTGCGCCGTGAAGCCCTGGCCGGGTTGCAGGGCGAGATTGCGGACCTCACGGTGCGGGCCGCCTCGAAGGTGCTGGAGAGCGAGATAGACGAGGGGCGGCATCGCGCCTTGATTGAGCGCTTCATCTCCGATGAGCTGGGAGCGATGGCGTGACACCGGGAGGCCCCCCAGGTGGCATAAGCGCCGCCGCCAAGGAATTGGCCCGGAGCATCGCCGAGCGGGCTGGCCTCGATGAACTCAAGGCCACCCTCGAACACATCGAACGGGCCGCTGAGACCTCCGGGGCCCTGGGTGCCGAGGTGTGGAGTGCAGTGGAGGTCACCCCCTCGGAGCGCAACGACCTCGAGGCGCGGGTGAAGGCCCAGCACCCTGGGGTGGACGAGTTCACCTACCACGTCGACTCGGCCTTGCTTGGGGGCCTGGTCTTGCGGGTTGGGGACCGTTACTTGGACGGCAGCCTCGTCACAAAGCTTGGCAAGCTGCGCAGCACCCTGGTCTCCGGGGGCGGCGCATGACGCGTCGCGGTTGGATCCTCCGCCGGCCCAGGGCGGAGTCGCCGTGGCAACTGTCCCTGCCGCCGGGCCGCCGCCCGCGCAAGGTAACTCTAGGAATCGACGAATGACGCTGAAAGTCCAGGACATCGCGGCTGCCCTGCGGCAGCAGATCGAGGATTTCGAGGCCGCCGTGGAGGCGGTGGACGTTGGCACCGTGGCCGAGGTCGGCGACGGGATTGCCCGGATCGAAGGCCTCCAAGGCGCCGTGGCCATGGAAATGGTCGAATTCCCCCAGCAGGGCGGAGGCAGTGTTTACGGCATTGCCTTCAACCTAGAGGAGAACACAGTTGGGGCCATCGTCCTCGGCGACTTCTCCTCCATTGAGGAGGGGGACATCGTACGCTCCACCGGCCAGGTCATCTCGGTGCCGGTTGGCGATGCCCTGGTGGGCCGGGTCGTGAACGCCCTTGGTCAGCCAATCGACGGTCGCGGACCGATTGCCGCCGACTCGCGGCGGCCCATCGAGCGCATCGCCCCCGGCGTTCCCGAGCGCCAGAACGTCAACGAGCCGGTCATGTCGGGCATCAAGGCCATCGACGCGATGATCCCAATTGGCCGGGGGCAGCGGGAGCTGATTATCGGCGACCGCCAGACGGGCAAGACGGCCATCGCCATCGACACCATCGTGAACCAGCGGGATTCCGACATCGTCTGTATCTACGTGGCCATCGGCCAGAAGCGGGCCCAGGTCGCCAACATAGTCGCGACTCTGGAAGCCCACGGCGCGATGAAGCACACGGTAGTCGTCGTGGCGAGCGCTTCCGACCCGGCCGCCATGCAGTACATTGCCCCCTACGCTGGCTGCGCCATCGGCGAGGAGTTCCTCGAGACAGGGCGGCATGCCCTCATCGTGTATGATGACCTGACCAAGCACGCCTGGGCCTATCGGCAGGTCTCCTTGCTGCTGCGGCGGCCACCAGGGCGAGAGGCTTACCCAGGCGACGTGTTCTACCTCCACTCCCGGCTCCTCGAGCGGGCAGCCAAATTGTCCGATTCCCGGGGCGCCGGGTCCCTGACGGCGCTACCAATCATCGAGACCCAGCTGGGGGACGTGTCGGCGTACATTCCAACAAATGTCATCTCCATCACCGATGGTCAGATCTACCTCGAGCCGGAGCTGTTCTACGCCGGCGTTCGCCCAGCGATCAACGCCGGGCTGTCGGTCAGCCGCGTCGGCGGCGACGCCCAGTACAAGGCGATGAAGCAGGTGGCCGGGAAAATGCGTCTCGATATGGCGGCTTTCCGGGCCCTGGCTGCCTTCGCCCAGTTTGGGTCTGACTTGGACGAGGCTACTCGCCGTCAGCTGGACCGGGGCCTCAGGGTTCAGGAGATCCTGAAGCAGCCCCAGTACCAGCCGATGGCTTTTCATCAGCAGGTGGAGGCCATATACGCGGTGACCAACGGCTACGGCGACGACGTGCCGTTGGCCGAGATGAAGGCCTGGGAGACCGACCTGGTGAAGTTCCTCGATGACACGTATCCGAACATCGGGCGAGGTATCGGCGAGAGCCGCAAGTTGGATGACAGCACTGCGGAGCTCTTGGACGAGGCTGTCAAGTCGTTCAAGGCCACCTGGATCTCCGCGGCCCCCGAGGGCGCCGACGCCCAGGCGTCGGCCTGAGGCTGGCGGAGGCTTAGTCGATGGCGGGCTCAAGTCGGGACATCGAGCGGCGCATCAAGTCGGTGCGGAACATCGGTAAGGTGACCCGGGCCATGGAGGCGGTGAGCGCCTCCAAGATGCGCCGTGCCCAGGAGGCCACCCTTCGAAGCCGCGCCTACGCCGCCAAAGCAGCCGAAATAATGACCCACTTGAGGGCTCAGCCCGGCTCCGGAACGCTCCTGCATCCGTTGCTGCGGGATCACCCCACGGGGCGGCCGGCCGTAGTGCTCCTGACCCCAGACCGGGGCCTGACTGGCGGCCTGGTACTCAACATCATTCGTTTTGCCCTTGCCGAGGCCCGGAAGGGCGCCAGCGAGGGGCCGTGGTGGATCGCAATAGGGAAGAAGGGGAGAGACTTCCTGGCCCGGACCGGCGCTGACTTGGTGGCTGACTTCACCCCCGTCCCGGACCGGCCCACCCTTTCGGACGTGACGCCCATCGGGCGGCTGCTTCTGGACGGCTTCCTTGGGGACGAATTCTCGTCGGTGCACATCGTGTTCGCCGAGTTTGAGAGCGTGGTGCGCCAGGCGCCCGTGTGGCGGCCTCTGCTGCCGGTGGATGTGCCCGAAGAGGTCGACAGGGTGGCCTCCGAGTTCGACTTCGAGCCTAGTCCCGAGGCGGTGCTCGACGATGTGCTGCCGCGGTTGCTGGAAATGCGAGTCTACCAGGCGTTGCTGGAGGGTCAGGCCAGCGAGCATTCGGCGCGGATGGTGGCCATGCGCAATGCCACCGAGGCGGCGGACGAGCTGGTGGACGATTTGACGCTGACCTACAACAAGGTGCGTCAATCGGACATTACGAGCGAGATCCTCGACATCGCCGGAGGCGCGGAGGCGCTGCGCGCGGCGACGTGACGCGGCCTCGAAGTCCCCAAACCCGAGGGCAATACGGAGAAAGCATCGTGGCAGAGCGGAACGGTAGCAATAGGGTCGGCGAGGTAGTGCAGATACTTGGCGCGGTGGTGGACGTGCACTTTCCGTCGGATGACGTGCCTGAGGTGTACTACGCCGTCGAGATCCCGATGGCGGGCGGGGACGCCCTCGTGTGCGAGGTAGAGCAACACCGCGGCGGCGGCGTGGTGCGCACGGTGGCAATGGGGTCCACCGACGGCCTGGCGCGAGGTGCCACGGCCGTCAACACGGGGGCGCCCATCTCGGTACCAGTCGGCGAGGCTACCCTGGGGCGGATGTTCGACGTCCTGGGCAACACAATTGACCGCGACGACCCGGTGGGCGCCGACGAACGGCGGCCCATACACCGCCTGGCGCCGGCCTTCGACCAGCAGGCGACAAAGACCGAGATCTTCGAGACCGGTCTCAAGGTCATCGACCTAATCGCGCCTTTCACCCGGGGTGGAAAGACGGGGGTGTTCGGTGGAGCCGGCGTCGGCAAGACTGTGATCATTCAGGAAATGATCCAGACGATGGCCCTTGAGCACGGCGGTGTCAGCGCCTTCGCCGGCGTGGGCGAGCGGTCCCGCGAAGGAACTCAGCTGTGGCAGGAAATGATCGAGGCCGGCGTCATGGACAAGGTGGTGATGGTCTTCGGTCAGATGAACGAGCCCCCCGGGGCCCGGCTCCGGGTTGGTCTAACGGCCCTTACCATGGCTGAGTACTTCCGGGATCGCGGCGTGGACGTGCTGCTATTCATCGACAACATCTTCAGGTTCGTTCAGGCTGGCAGCGAGGTGAGCGCGCTCCTGGGCAGAATGCCCAGCGCCGTGGGTTACCAGCCGACCTTGGGCACCGAGATGGGCGACCTGCAGGAGCGCATCACTTCCACCAAGAAGGGGGCCATCACGAGCCTCCAGGCCATCTACGTTCCGGCTGACGACTACACCGATCCCGCGCCGGCTACTACCTTCGCCCACTTGGACGCCACTATCTCCCTCGAGCGCTCCATTGCGGAGCGGGCTCTTTATCCGGCCGTGGACCCCCTGGCGTCGTCGAGCAGGATTCTGGACCCGCAGATCGTGGGCGAGGAGCACTATCGGGTAGCCAGGGAAGTTCAGCGCGTGCTTCAGCGCTACCGGGAGTTGCAGGACATCATCGCCATCCTTGGCATCGACGAGCTGTCTGACGACGACAGGCTGCTGGTGGCTCGGGCGCGCAAGATAGAGCAGTTTCTGTCGCAACCGATGCGGGTTGCCGAGCAGTTCACCGGGCGAGAGGGAAAGTACGTGCCCCTCGCGGACACGGTGACTGGTTTCAAGGAGATCCTTGAGGGGCGTCACGACGATCTGCCTGAGCAGGCCTTCTACATGACGGGCAACATCGACGACGCCGTCGAGAACGCCAACCGCATGCGGGAGAGCTAGACGGTGCCCCTGCAGCTGGACGTGGTCTCTGTGGAGGGCAGGGTTTTCTGCGCCGACGACGTGGACATGGTGATTGTCCCGGGCTCTGAAGGGGTCATGGGCATCCTGCCCCGGCATGAGCCCGTTATCACCAGCCTACGTCCCGGGGCTCTTGAAGTGGTGCGGGGCGGCGAGCGCGAGGCGATCGCCATCGGGGGCGGTTACGTGGAGGTGCGAGCGTCCCAGGTAGTCGTCATGGCCGATGCCGCCGAGAGGGCGGACCACATCGATGTGGCTCGCGCCGAGGAGGCCCGAATCCGCGCCCGGCGCCGGCTGGAAGAGGCGCCAGGAGAAGTGGACGCCGAGCGGGCCCTGGCCTCGTTGCGCCGGGCGGAGGTGCGCCTGCAAGTGGCTAGACGGGCGCGAAGGCGACGGCGGCGAGATGCTCCTCCAGCGCCGGCTGGTCCGGACTCTTGACGCGCGTCCAGTGCGGCCCTCGGTGCGAAAAGGGGTTCTCGGCCGGACTCCTGGCTCAGGGCCGCCTCTTGGTGGCGAGACTGTCGCGGGCGACGAGGGCCGCCGATGGCTGGGCCATGGCATTGCCCGAGGCGAGCACCGCCACGGCCAGACCGAAGGGTAGCCCCACGGCTGCAAAGTAGCCCGGCACACCAACGAGGGAGCCCAGAGCCGCCCCGGCGCCAGCGCCAAGGGCGGCGCCAAGGCTCAGGCGCAGCGGCAGCTCCGGCGCCAGGCCCCCACACTCATTGTGCCCGGGACGTGGGTGACTGTTGGGGAGTGCCTTCTGGGTTCGTCCCGAAGCCCTCACCGACCTTGCCATTGGTGTCTTCCTACCCTTGGGAGCGGCAGCTGTGGCGCGGGCGGCGGCGGGGTCGTGCCTTGGTCGGGCCCGTCAGCCGTGCCCCGCGGCCGCACATAGGAATACGGCCAGGGCATGAAAAGGTTATGGCCGGAGCGTAAGGAATGGGTGAGGAGAGGGGGAGGCGTAGGCGCCCCCATGGGATCGCCCTGGCGACGGGTCCCCGAGACCGCCGGGAATCAGTAGAGGGTGTTCGCTAGCCGGGACTGCCAGCTGCGAACCGCGTCCACGTCGTCCATGGCTCGGAAGGCTGTAATGATCCCTTGGCGGGCGGTGTCTCCGAGGTCCGGGTGGTGCACCAGAGCCAGGGCTGCCGCCAGGCCGGCCGACCAGCGGCCGGCAGAGAGATCGTGGAGGGCGACCCCGAGCTGGGCGGTTGCGTCATCGGGCGCCTGCCGGAGGCGAGCCGCTAGGGAGCTGCCCTGGACGGCGGTGGCCGCCATGGCGGCGAGGTCGGCCCGGGCCAGGAGGGCATCGACCTGGGGCCAGGCAGGGTCGGTGCGCGGCACTTTCGCCAGCAGGCGCCGGGCGGCCTCCATCTGCCCGGCGTCGATGAGGCCCGCGGCTTCGGCCAGCACATCGGCATGCCGGCCCGGCACCAGGGCTGCCACGAAGGCTCGCACCGCGGCCTCGGGGGCTGCCCCCGTGAACTCGTCCACAACGCCGCCGTCGCGAAAGGCCTTCACCGCGGGGATGCCCCGGACTCCGTACCGCTGGGCCAGGTCAGGTGCCTCGTCGGTGTTGACCTTGGCCATGAGGACGGCGCCTGCTTGGTCCGCCACAACTCGCTCCAAGACGGGGCTCAGGCTGCGGCAGGGGCCACACCACGGTGCCCAGAAGTCTACGACGATCGGCCTGTCGTGGCTGGCGGCGAGGACTGCTGCCTCGAACTCCGCCGCGGCGACGTCAAATACGTACTCGCTCGAGGTGCGGCGGCGGTGGGAGAACGGTTGGGTCATACCCTACTCGGTAGCCAAGATCCCAGAGAGGAGTTCGGCGAAGGCCGACGCGACGATAGGCCCCACATGCACTTCGCGGATGATGCCATGGTGAAGCACGGCCGTGGTAGGAATGGACCCCGGGGGCGTCGATGCCAGGGTGGAAAAGGGCGTCTGGGCGGCCAGATCGCCCCACACTTGCTCGTAGCTGACACCGCGGTCGCCGAGGAACTTCTTCACGGCGTCAGCATTGTCGGCCTCGTCCATCACCACGCCGACGAACTTGACGCCCCGGGGGCCAAACTCCTGGTTCAGGGCCTCGAGCTCAGGCATTTCCGCGATGCACGACACACACCACGTCGCCCAAAAATTGAGGACCAGGGTCCCGCGAGCGGCGTCCGCGACGTCGCGGGCGCCGCTGCCGTCAAGGCGGGGGAGGCGGAGGGCGGGGGCGGGGGCGGGGAGGGGGCCGGGGACCTTGGCCAGGTCGCCGGCGGTGCTGGTGCGGCGGGCCCGCGGCATGGCCGCGGCCGCGGCCGGGGCCGCGGGGGCGATGACACGGCGG
>CAZXNP010000100.1:0-7229 GCA_964642035.1 uncultured Anaerolineales bacterium
AGACCGGCGAGACCATCATCGCGGGCATGGGTGAGCTCCACCTGGAGATCATCACGACCAAGCTGACCCGTGACATGAAGATCGGCGTCAACGTCGGCCAGCCACGCGTCGATCACAAAGAAGCGATCACATTCGTGCACACCGAGCGCGCACGCCGGTCGGCACCACATTCCACGCGCAGCAGTCCCCTTTTCTCCAGCGGTTTGAGGTTGCGGGTAAGCGTGGGGCGATTGACCACCAACACCTCAGCCAGGCCGCAAAGGGTGACACAGGGGGCGCTTTTGGCTGCCATGAGGAGGGCCAGTTGAGTTGAGCGCAGGCCCGTTGGGCGCAGCGCCTCATCATACATCGCCGTCACGGCTCGCGCCGCTTGACGTAAACTCAGACAGCCACAGCTGGACCCGCGGGTCTGTGGAGGCCGTAGCTCCTCTTCTGCGGCCCGGGGAGCGGTCACGGGGCCGCCCGGGGCGTCCCCCCCGCCTCCGGAGGCCCGGCGACCGGTGGCCCCGTCCCTGGCGGCGGCGACAGCACCCCGGTGGCGCTGCCTCGGGGGCGGGTCCTCAGCCCCAGCGAAAACCCTGTGCCGGTCTCCCTGGCGGACCTGGAGCGCCGTCTGTTGCCGGGAGGGAGAATGGAAGAGCTCCTGCCCGGCTACGAGGATCGTCCCGGCCAGCGGGACATGCTGCGCCAGGTGGCCGCGGCCTTCAACAGGGGCGATCACGTCCTCGTGGAGGCCGGTACCGGCACGGGCAAGACCATCGCCTACTTGCTCCCAGCCGCCGCCTGGGCGGCGGCCAACGACCGCCACGTGGTCGTCGCCACCCACACCGTGGCCTTGCAGCAGCAGTTGGTGGCCAACGACGTGCCCCTGGTGGAACGACTCCTCGGCCGCGACCTCCGGGTGGTCGTGCTGAAGGGCCGAAGCCACTATCTGTGCCGCAGCCGGCTGGCCTCGCTGCGGCACCGCCGGGACCTCGACCCAGACGCCCTGAGAGGCGCCGTGAAGATCTTGGTGTGGGCCCACGCTACGAATACTGGAGATAGGGCGGAGCTGATGCTGCAGCCCGATGAGCTAGCCACGTGGCGATCGGTGAGCGCCGACGGCGACGCGTGCACCGCCGCCCGATGCCGTTTCGCCGCCGACGGGGAATGCTGGGTGCATCTCGCTCGGCGGGCGGCCGATGCAGCGCACCTGGTCATCGTAAACCACGCCCTCTTGGTGAGCGACATGCTGGTGGATCGGCGGCTGTTGCCGCCCCACGATCGTCTCATCATCGATGAAGCGCATCACCTAGAGGAGGTGGCCACCCAGTCCCTGGGTTTCGAGGGCAGCGAAAACGCCCTGCGGGAGCTCATCGCGGAGCTCGTGAAGGGCGGCCGCCGGGTGTTGCCCCGGGTGTCGGCGGCGGTGGCAGCCATGGACCTCGAGGACGACCAGCGGGCCGCCCTCTGGGACGCCACTTCCGCGCTGGAGGACCTAGCCAAACGAGCCGGGCCCCTTGCGGGGGCGTTCTTTGGCGCCGTCGAGGCCCTCCACAAGGAGCACGGCGATGGCCGGTCTCCGGACCTTCGCCTCACCGCCGCCGCTCGCTCCAACCCGGCGTGGCTAGAGGCCGAGATGGCCTGGGATGTCCTCGACTCTGTCCTGAAGCCCTTGGTGACGGGCCTGGCGAATCTGGTGGCGGCCGTCCAGGCCGTAGCGGAGGATAGCCTCGATCCGGGGCTCCCGGCGGATTTGGGCAGCGCCCGGCGAGAGCTGGCCGATCTGCGGCGTGGCCTGGCCGCCATTATCGAGAACCCTTCTCCGGAGCGAGTGGCCTGGGTGTCCAGGGCTGGCAGATCGCGCACGAGCCTGAGATCCGCGCCGCTCCACGTCGGGGACACGCTGTCCCGGCGCCTCTTCGGCGCCAAGGAGACGCTCGTTCTGACGTCGGCCACCCTTAGGGCTGGCGAAGACTTCTCCCTTGTCCGGGATCGCCTCGGCCTGGCCGAGGCGGAGGGAATCGTGGTGCCCTCGCCCTTCGACTACGCCACCTCGACGTTGCTTCTGCTTCCCACGGACATTCCAGAGCCGTACCATACCAATCATCGGGCCGCCGTCGCCCGGGCTCTGGTGGAGCTTGGAACCGCTGTCGAGGGGCGCACCTTGGTGCTTTTCACGTCCCACGGTGAGCTGCGGGACGCTTATCACAAGGTGCGGGGTCCTCTGGGCGAACTCGGGATCGCGGTGCTGGGCCAGGGCTTGGACGGTTCCCGCCATAGCCTGCTGACCGCCTTCCGCAACCCGGAGGTGAAGACGATGCTGTTGGGCACCCGGTCCTTCTGGGAAGGCGTGGATGTGCCTGGCCCATCCTTGAGCTGCCTGGCCATAGCCCGTCTACCCTTCGACGTCCCCACGGACCCTATCATCGCCGCCCGGGCCGAGACCTTCGAAGAGCCCTTCGACGAGTACGCCGTGCCCCAAGCGGTACTTCGCCTGCGCCAGGGTTTCGGCCGCCTGATCAGGTCCACCACCGACCGGGGAGTCGTGGCCATCCTCGACCGGCGAATCCTCACCAAAACGTACGGCCATGCGTTTCTCGACGCCCTCCCCCCGGCGCGGCGCCAAGATGTGCCTGTATCGTCGCTGGGGGTCGCTGCCCGGCATTTCTTGAGGGGGCCGGCCACTATCGGCCCGCCCCCGTCGGAGCCGGAGGCGGCGACGGGCCCAACGGCGGCCCCAACTCACTCGACCTCGGAGGAAAATCGGTGATCGAAGCAGCCCAGCTCCGCAAGGGCACCGTCATTGAGCTCGACGGCGCCCTGTACCGGGTTTTCGAATTCCAGCATCAAAAGCTCGGTCGCGGCGGCGCCAATGTGAAGACCCGGTTGCGCAACCTGGAGACGGGGGTCCTGGCGGAGCGCACTTTCGGATCCGACGATAGGATTCAGGACGTGCGCCTCGAGACCCGACGGGTGCAGTATCTTTACAGCGACGGCAACCTGTACTATTTCATGGATCTGGAGACCTACGAGCAACCCGCCCTGCCCGCCTCCGCCCTGGAGGACGTGAAGTCCTACCTAGTGGAGAACATGGAGCTCGGTCTCGCAATGTACGAGGGCCGAGCAGTGGAAATCGACTTGCCAAACTCCGTGGACCTGGCGGTGGCTGACACGCCACCGCCCCACAAGGGCGATACGTCCTCCGGGGGCACCAAGCCGGCCACCCTCGAAAACGGCATGGTCATCCAAGTGCCCTTCTTCATCGCCCAGGGCGACAAGGTGCGCGTCGACACCCGCACCGGCGAGTACATGACCAGGGTGCGAGAGTGAAGAAACGGCGCCGGAGGAAAGGCGGCGGCAAGGGCACCGCGCCAGACCGGTCTCCCCTGCCCCTGGGGCGGGTGGCGGCGACCATCGTGGTCCTGGCGGCCGTGGCATTTCTCGGCTACCGACTCGCGACCCAACCCGGGACCACCGGGAGAACCGCCACCACGTCCGACGCCGCCGTCAACGCGCCCCCGGAGCGGGTTGGAGGCGGGCGGCCCCAGGACGTTGCCGGCTCCGGAGCCTCTAGGGTCCCCGTGCCCGTCTACGGCTACGAGGTGGTGGCAACGTACCCCCACGACCCGACAGCCTTCACCCAGGGCCTGGTGTACCTTGACGGGGCCCTGTACGAGGGCACCGGCCTCTATGGAGAGTCCACCCTCCGCAAGGTCGATCTGGCAACGGGGCGGGTCCTCCAGTCCGTGGCCGTGCCAGCCGACTACTTCGGCGAGGGCATCGTGGTTTGGGACAACCGGATCGTGCAGCTCACATGGCGATCCCAGACCGGGTTCGTCTACGACCTTGCCTCCCTCAAGCGCCAGAGCCAGTTCAGCTACTCGGCCGAGGGCTGGGGCATCACCCACGACGGCAGCCGCCTGATAATGAGCGATGGCACATCCTCGTTGCGCTTCTGGGACCCCGAGACATTGGACGAGATCAGCCGACTCGAGGTAACGTCAAACGGCGTACCTGTGCGCAACCTGAATGAGCTGGAGTACGTGAACGGCGAGGTGCTGGCCAACGTGTGGCAAACGGACCGAATCGTGGCCATAGATCCGGACAGCGGGGCGGTGAGGATCGAAGTCGACCTCACCGGGCTTCTGCCGGCCGAGGACCACCTCCCCGGGACGGACGTGCTCAACGGCATCGCCTACGACAACGCCGGCGACCGGCTCTTCGTGACCGGCAAGAAATGGCCCAAGTTGTTCGAGATTCGCCTGGTGCCCGAGCAGGTCTCCATGGGACTGTTGCCGGCGGTCTTCATGCCGGCCCCGGGCTCATGAGGCATCCCTCGCCCTGGGCCGGGCTAGGGGGCCGGCCGAAAAGCCCCTTCGACTGTCGAGCCGCCCTCCTGGCCGCCGCAACCGTGGCCCTGTCCCTGACCGGGATGACGGCCGGCTGCGGCGGCGCCCCCGGCGAGGCGCCACCCGCCAGTCAGCGGCCCAAGGTCATAGCAACCACATCCATTGTTGGCGATGTGGTCCGCCAGGTGGCTGGCGAGGACGTGGCGGTGAGGGTGCTCTTGCCAGGGGAGACCGACCCGACGGGCTACTCCCCATCGGCGGACGACGAGACCGCAGCAGCGGCGGCCGATGCTATATTCGCCGCCGGCGCCGGGTACGAACCCTTCCTGGCCAAACTCACCGCCATTGCCCCACCCGGGGCTGGCGTCGAGTTGGCCTCGGATCTCCCCTTGCGTCGCCGGAGGGACGGCGGGATCGATCCCTTCCTTTGGCTAGACCCAGATCTCGTCGGCCGCTGGGTCGACACGATCGAGAGTGTCTTGGCCAAGGCGGACCCGGGCCGGGCAGCCACCTACGGTGACAACGCTGGGCGCTACCGCCTCGAGCTGGCCGCCCTGGATGCCATGATCGAGGACATTGCCGCTTCCCTGCCCGATGACAGGCGTCGGCTGGTGGGGGACATGGCGGCCTTCGGCTACTTTGCCGCGGGCTACGGCCTCGAGGATGGCGGCGCCGTGTTGGGGGCAGCCTCCTCGCGGCGGTCCGCCGGCGATCTGCCGGTGGAGAAGCTGGCGGCGGCCATTGCCGCCGCCGACGTGCCTTCGGTCCTCATCGCAACGCCGGCCAATCGAGACCGCGCGCTGGAGCTAGCAAACCGGTCGGGGATTCCCTTGGCGCCCGTCTGGGTCCTGGGGTTGTCCGAAGCGGGCGGCCCGGCCGACAGCTATTTGGGCCTCATGCGCCGCTTGGGCATCGCCGTCGGCCAGGGCTGGGGCGAGAAACAGACCCCGACCCCGTAGCCCTAGGAGTGATGGGATCCTAGGAGCCCGTCCGGCGCGTCCCTGCCCCGGGCCCACCACGGACGTTGGCCGGCTCCCTAGCGCCGCCGGCCCCCAAGGCGGGCGACGACCCAAGACAGGGCCGGCAAGAAGGCCACCAGCACCGCCGGATCGGGGGCGTCGGCTCCGGCCATCGACGACCAAGTTGGCTGCCATGACGAGCGGGTCTGGTCTGCCAGCCACCAGAGGATCAGGCCCAGAATGACCATGCGGGCGATGGCAAAGACCGTCATTGCCAGGCGTTGCCACGCCCAGACGGCCACGGCCAAGGCGACGATGGCGGCCACCCATTTCCCCGTCTGATCCTGAGCCCGCCACCAGTCCAGGAGCCTCTGCAGGAAGTTCCGACCAGGGATCGTGGGGCCCGACCCGTCGAGGGCGCAGGCCCGGTCCGTCTGGGATTCGGCAACCCAGCCCGTGCCACCGCTCGGGTCACCGGCCTCGCGGCGGCTCGTGTCGAACCACGTCAGGCCATCGGCGCCCCGAGGACCGTCAATGACCTTCACCGCCCAGTCGTCCTCTGGAACCCTGGTATGGGCCCGGTAACCGAAGCCCGGCCCGACGCGAATGCAGGTGCCGGCGCGTAGGCCGACGATGTCGCCGACGCGCCAGCCCCCTTGGGCCGAGGCGGCGGGGGCCACGGCGGCCGAGGCTGCGACCGCCACCGCGACGGCAACCGCAGCGAGGGTTGCCCCGTGCTGTCCGCGGCCCGGTGCGAGGGTGGTGTCAGTCACCATGGTCCTCTCCTGGCTACTTGATCAGGCGCACGACGAAGGGGTAGCGGTAAGCGTGCCCGTCATTGGCCTGAACGGCGGCCATCACCGTGAGAACGGTGTAGCCGATGGCGGCCACGAAGAGGAGGGGCCCCGCACATATCGCCCCCACCCCGATGGTGACGACGCTGAACATGACGGCGGCCACGGCCAGGATCAAGAGCCAGAGGTGCATGTTGAGGGCTTCTCGAGCGTGGTCCTCCACGAAGGCGCTGTGGTGCTTGTTCACGGCCATGACAACCAGCGGCCCGATGACAGGCGCCACGAGGCCGCTAAGGTGAGCTCCCATGGCCCAGGTGGTCTCGTCCTCCGGGCCGATGGACGGCCGGGGCGCTGGGGCGCTGTTGCCATTCCCCACGTCGCCGGGGGCAATATCTCCTTCGGTCATCAGTGTCCTTCTCTTAGGCCGCGGCGGTCGATGCCGCCGCCGGACCCCGATACTCCGCGTCGCCGAAGCCGAGGAGCAGCACGAAGATCGGGGTCAGAAGGATCAGGCCTAGCGCGTATCCGCTGCCTTTGCCGAAGGCCGTGGCAATGTCTGCCCACATCATGATCGCCACAACCACGTTGACGAGGGGGACGAGAAGCAAGATCAGCCACCAGCCTGGTCGACCGGCTATCTGCAGCAGCACATACAGATTATAGAAGGGGATTAGGGAGGCCCAGCCAGGTTGACCTGCCTTCGTGAACATCTTCCACGTGCCGGCGATGAAGACCACCGACACTGCCGCGACAAACATTAGGCCAACACCGGTGAATAGCAGGGCCAGGGCCGCCACCGCCGCATCGCCCTCGTTCTGCGCGAGAACCGTAGCCAAAGCCGTTCCGATCCACTGCATGGGATTGCGTCCTCCTTGCTTCAGGCGCCGCCGGGGACGGGCACCGTGGGTGGTGGCCCCAGGGTATGCCATGGTCCGGATGCCTGTCAATGCCTCCGGCTATCCCCATCCACCGTGACCCGGGCAGGTTCAAATCACGATGGAGTACCCGCCATCCACCACCACGGTCTGCCCTACGATCATGGCCGCCGCCGGTGTGCAGAGGAACGCCACGACCCCCGCCACGTCCTCGGGGGCGATGATGCGCCCCGCCGGGGGGCGGGACAGGCCGGTCTCCAGCATCATCTC
>CAZXNP010000101.1:0-7086 GCA_964642035.1 uncultured Anaerolineales bacterium
ATAAATTTAGTTTCTTACAGTTCTACCAAGTGTGTTGGTGTAGGCAGCCATTGCCTCTGACAACCCATCATTTACGTCTAACCCCTCTTCAAGTGTCTCTTCTGCAATCAAACTTGAGTCTGATTTTGGAAAATACTTACCCCGAAGAGTTTCTAGAGCATCCCGGTACTGATCATTATCCTCAAACTCGATTCCCTCTGCAAGATTTCGTAGTTTTTCGGACTCTGTATCAGCCAAGTCGTTTGTTAGTTCATCAAGCATTTCGGACTGTTCGTGACCCTTCAACGCTTTCTGCAACTCAATGTTTGATTCCACAACTTGGTTTAGCTGTGATTCCAAAGTTTCTACCTTCTCGGCTAATGCTTCTGCAACATCAACCTTCTCTTCAGGCATGTCAATATAGTGTTCCTGGAATAGATTTCGTAGACCAGTGATGAAATCCTCTGTAATCTCGGAACGAATACCACGCTCGACAGCGAGTTCATTCTCTTTCATCCATTCCTCTACAACGTAATTGAGATAGCCATCTACCTTCTCGGTAAGCTCGGAAGAAATACTCTCAATTGCCTCAGATAGTTCGACCTTATAATTTTCTTCAAGTTGGTCAATCACTCCATTGACCTTCGCGACGACAGCACTTTCAAAGAGAATTTTTGCATTGTTCTGGAATTCTTCTGATAGTCCAGCTTCGCCACTAACAATGACACTAAGATCATCAGATAGGTCGAGGTCATCAGAAGTGATTCGAGGAATTTCATAAACAAGAGACTCTTCTACTTCGTACTCTTCGTCCTCGTCTACTACTTCTTCTTCTTCGCTCGCTTCGGTGACTGCACCAAGCAGGTCAGTTAGCTCATCCTTATCCATTTCTTGAATGGCATCGAGAAGTGATTTTGCAATACCAGCACGAGTCATTGGAAGCTCATCTTCTTCTAACTCTTCTGTGTCGAATCCAAATGCATCTTCCATATCCTCTTCCTTTACGTTTTCAGGAGAAAGAACCTTTTTGGTTGGATCAGCAATTGTAGTTGGTGTGTCTGAAGACTCCTGGCCCTGCTTGTCGCCTCTTCGGCCCTTTGTCTTTTTAGTAGAATCTCCGGCTTTCTCAGAAGCCTTGAAATTTCCACCAGGATCAGTAGACTGTTTAGGAGGAGCAACAGTTCCCCCCGAAGCCTTTGGTGAACCAGACTTCTCAGGAGTGCTGCCTTCCGAAGGAAGGGCTGCATTTCCTGGAGTAGCCACCTCTACGATTGTTCTTTCGAGTGATTGTGCTGACATTTTTTCAATTCTCCTTGGGAAAAATTCTAGTATCTATTTATGTAAATTATAATTTTGAAAGGAAATCCTTAAATAAATTAAGTTTTTGTTCCTCTAAATTAACCCTAGATGTCTTTTCGATCTGATCATGATAGTTGCTGATCTCTCTTTCCTGTAATATACCATTGTCCCAGATCCACTCTTTTCCTTCCATAATACCTTCAACAAATGCATTAGGAGCAGAGGGATCGGCCACAACGTCTGCGGCTGTTGCAAGATAAAAATCTGGTTGTACTACATTTGCACCTGCCTGCGACTTCAATGAACCCATACCACGAGAAGAAACACCTAACTTTGCACCTTCTTTCATCAGGTTCTTTACGATGTTGCCATAAGGTGTGTCCATAACTTTTGCTTTTCCAATAAAGTTATTTCCATCTTCATCTAGACTTGTGATCATATGCGAAACGCGCTCTAGATTAATCTGAGGACCATCTGGGTGTCCAAGCTCACCAAAAGCACGGTTATTTTTAACGTATGTGTCCACATAACGAGTCGCTTCTTTGCGAAGTGTCGCTATGGGATACACACGACCATTTCGATTCTTCTGTTCAGCCTGCATGAAAATACCTTTGATAAAGTATTTCTGGTCATTACCAGTTCCTTCTACAATATACTGAACATCTTCTAATGTTTCCGTGATGAGCTTCATTTGTTAGTGCCCCTGCTTATAATTGAATGCAAATTCGCTTAAACGATTGAATCCGTCTTTAGACTCTTGGGCCATTTGTGCAAATCGCCCCTGATTCTTAGGATTAAGAGAGCCATATGTTTGTAGCATCTTAGTGGCCGCATCAACACTAATGTTAGCTACTGATCCATCATCAAAGCGATATTTACTGCCTCGATTGGTTCCAGCAACTCTTTCTAGACAATGAAATACATTCTCGTCAATCTGCTCATGGTCTTCAATTAACTTTTTTGCCTGAAGCTCATCAAGCTCTACCGCTTCGTTTGTATTGTGTGTATATACACCATTCTCGCCGCGAACATAGGCTGGAGGAACAGAATCAACTTCTCTATATTCCATATCAGAAAGTTCGTCGCCAGTTGTCTCATATGCATCGGTAGGAAGATTAGCACCTTTCATCGAACCAGCACCAGGAAGATCATCAATAGCGTTGACAATCTCACTATCATCCTCTTCCTCATCTGAGTAGTCATAGGCTGACTCAAAATCATCATCGATTTCTTCTTCAATATCTTCTTCATCGATTGAAGGAACAAAAGTCTGAGCCATTTCAATTTTTTTGGCATCAATCGCATCGGTTACCTTGTTCGATAGCGCATCGACAATTTCATCGCGAAACGAAATCGGATCACCGTTAAGCGCCGAGTTGATTAATTTGCTCATATTATTTTCTCCTAAAAATCTTTTGCTTAATATTTATAAAACAAGAATGCCCGTATTATTGTTCTTCGTTTTCTTCTTGGGGTTCTTGTGCTTTTATTTGCCTATCAATTACATCAATATCATCATCAGTTTGCATTAGTATGTTCTTTCTAATCCATTCGGTAGAATAATACTTTCCATTATATTCATCAATTTCTCGTAACATTTCAAGCCTATTTCGCATTATTTCAGATTCTTGTAGTTCAGCAAAATGCACGTTCTTGAGAAAATCAAACTCAATGTCATCTTTCATCTCAATCCAATCATCTTCTGTGATAATTCCTTTGAGTCTTAATTGGGTTTGAAGCAATCCAGAAAATAAACTGGAAAATCGTTGTCGCAATCGAGTAACAAACTTCGCAAATTTAACTTCATCTCTTGTTATTTCGTTTGAGCGCCCAAGACTGAATCCATCATCTGATTGAAGTCTTGATATTGGAATTTTCAATGACTTGTATAGTTTTCTCTGAAAATATTCGATGTCTTCGATTTCACCTAAGTTTTGTCCACCAGGCAAAGTAGTAACTTCTGTGCCGCGGCCGCCTTCTCGGCGAGGCAGCCAATAGTCTTCCAGCATCGTTCTATGATGTCGATCATCTGTAATTGTGCCAGACGACGAATCGTATACTAATTTATTTTTGAAACGAGTCATAATATCTTTGAGATATTGTTCAGCCTTAGCCTTAGGAAGATTGCCAACATCTACATAAAAGATTCTTCTCTCTGGAGCACGAGACAATCGATAAATCACCAATGCATCTTCAATCATTTTCAACTGATTGAGGGGCTTAATCGCAGAATGCATATGACCAATCACCATTGTCTTATTGACATCAAGCAAACCAGATGTAGTATATGAAATACTATCTGTTGATATTTTCAATCCTTGTGCAGCGTTCATTGGAGCAACGCCACTAGGATTATACAAAAAATATTCAACACTCTTATTGACGATTGTATCTGCGGCTGCGTTTCCCTGTGCTGGCGCACCAGGTCCTCTTTTAATTTCTTTTACGAGTCTAATTTTTCTAGAATCAATTGGTCGAAGTTCTTGAATACCAGACCTTGGATTAGTCACATCAATGAGAATATGATAATAGAGTCTGCCGTCGATATACCATCTTCTGAATATATCATAACCTCGGTCTTTGAAATCGAGCATTCTCATTATGCTGTCAAACTCTTCCCTAATCTTCTTTTTAATAGATTCGGGTTGTTTTAAGTTGTCCAGCACAACAGAAACAGATGGTTTATTTTCCTCACAAATAATGGATTCATTCGTAATGTCATCAATGGCATATTCACATTCTGGATATAATGCCATGTTTCTATATTGATTGATAAGGTCTGCTTCATTTTTTGCAGTACCGTTCAAATCAATATTTTGACCATATGCTCCAGCCGCGGTCCATCCAGTAGACTCAACGACCATCGCACCGTCAGATTGTTCGGGTGGTGTAAATGAAGGAAGAGATTCCTCAACAGAATCTCTTCCAATTTTGAATCCAAATAAACGAATTGCCATATTATAATCCTATGTTATGTTCCAGAAGACGTTCCGCTGTCCCCCACAACAAACTCACTCACTCCAGCAATATTTTCTACGCTAGAAGAAACCCAATAATCATACTGAAAAGTCACTGCAAACTCTTCTAACACATCGTTCGTTCCCCAATCTAAATCAATTGGAGCAATAGAAGAAGGCCAAACATTGATCAAAGTTACTCGCTTGATAACATCTCCAGCCTTAGAGTAATGTACGACATCAGCATTGGTGCAGTAACCCGTAGTAGAAACCGCAATAGGAGAACGAACATTAGAAACGTGGCTGTTAATAGAATTCATCCAAGTGTTTAGTGCATTATGTATTAGAAAATCCTCATCATTATAAACAGTAGGAGTCCACTCAGTAAATGTTCTATTTCCTGGCATCTTAATTTGACGACCAAAGTATGGTACTTCAATCGTAGCAAAATCAGCTCCAGGAATTTGCGCTCCATGAGCCATGAAAGTTAGCTTTGACGCGGCCGCTCCTGCATCTGCTCCTGCCGCTGTAGGAAATGGCATCGAAATTTCAAATAGATTTGGTCTGGCGCCACCAGCAGTAAATTGTTGACGAATATCGTTTACATTAAAGGGCATTGATTATCTCCTCGTCTTACCTTTATTTATGTGCTATGATCCAATAACTTCGTTAAAATCTACTCCAGTTCGCGTAGCAATGAAATTGAGTTGAATAAAGTTAATTGAGCGAGCAGGTTTAATGTAAATATCACCAATGAACTCGTTTCTATCGATCACGTCTCCTGTGTTATTCGTCTCATCGCAAATTACTCGGAAGTCAGTAATTCCTCTTCGTCCTTGTACTTCTCGTAAGAAAGGATCAACAAGGTTTCTAAACTGAGCACGAGTAAACTCATCATTGAACTCGAATAGTGAGAATCTTGCTGCAATAGCAATTGACTTTTCTAGAACGATGAATAGTCTTCTCACGTTAATTCGATCAAATGCACTTGGTCGAGTCAAGAGTGTCTTATCTCCAAATAGCACTGTTCCCTCTCCTGGGAAGGTTGCTACTGGATTAATACCATTCTTGTACAACTCATCTCTATGAGACTTCGTTGGATTCCATGCGAGCTTCACGATGTTCTTAATGTTTCCTCTGTTGAAACCAGCAGGGCTCCACCAAGGATCTCGAACCTGATCTGTTCTCGCACACAATCCAGCAATATCACCATTCAGTGGTACCCAACGATTCGTATTATTGTACTTATCGAACTGATACTTCCATCCACAATCCATGACTGCATATGAACTATTCAAAGATGACAGTCCAGCATTTCTAAAGTCAAGAACATTTGTTTTTATCGAATTCAATGAAGAAATACCAACAACGTCACTCTTTTCTGGTGAGATGAACGTAACACAGTCTTTTCTCACTTCTGAGATATTATCCACAACATATCGTGCGACTGTTGGGGTTGCAGGACCAGTAATTGCTAGTGAAATATCCACTGTATCGGCATCTGCAAATTTATCCCACCCAAGCTGTAGTGCTGCGTCATTTTGCCCCTGAGTTGCACCATTTTTTAGTGTGCCAACAAAGGCCAAAGGTGCGTCTACTGTTGCATCGTTGTTAAGTGTTTTCATTGCACCAGCGCCTGCGCCTGCGGCTGTAGATCCCCAATCAGATCCACTGCCGCTGAGATTGCCCGATGGAGGATGACTTCCAACAAAAATATATCTCGATGTATTTTGAATATCTTGCTTGTAATAATTAGTCGAGCCATCCTCATTAACAGCATCATACAATTTTGACGCAAAAGGATAAGTCTCAAGAACTGTTCCTTTTTGTCCAGAGATTCGACCATCGGCATCACTTATTGCAATATGAATTTCATCACTAGTTATTGATCGGTCTCTTGCAAAATCCGAAGTTCCTGGAGCAACATCAAAATTCTCATAAAATTCCCAATAGCGATTAATTGTTTTTGAACTAGCAGTAGCATTGAATGGTCTATCAACAGTAATGGTTGTGCCATCAATTGCAGTAATCTTATATTTGCCTGTAGGGGCTTCACTTGCATTATTGAAATCAATGACATCACCAACTCTCACTGTGCCTGCTGTGACTCCAGTTGCGGTTCTCGCACCAGCACTACATGATACAGCACTAAGCCCAGTAGAGGTATTGCTAAACATACCAGCAGTTGAGTCACAGATAGAAACGCGAAGACTATTGCCAAGGTCTCCAGGATAACGTCCAATGAAAACAGTTGCAGAAGAACCAGTTTCGGCTCCAGATATACCTGACCCTTCAGTCCAAGCCTCTGCATAATCTGTATCGTTTTTAATGAGTGCCCATTGGGCAGTACCAACAGGGAAAATAGAATTGTTTGATCCTGTTCCAATTGCACGAACAACATGTAATCGATTGCTGTATGACAAGAAGTTTGCAGCACTCCACCAATGAGCGCCATTCAGTTGTGCAGTATTTGGTGATCCGAAGGTACTCCGTAGTGTATCTTGACTGTCTATGAGGGTAACCTGCTCACCAGGACCCCATTCAAAAAAACCTACAGTTCCTCCGTCGGATGTACCAACAGAAGGAACAATCGTAGTTATATCTCTTTCTTGTACTGACACGCCTGGTGAAATCTGAAAGGCCATCTGCTTTCTCCCCTATACGAGTGTAAAATCTCATTTTTTAAGCCGTATTAGCTTCTGTTGATATTTATAAATACAACAATCTCATCTAATCCAACTATCGACAACCTCCCATCGTTCTCCGTCTATATCTGTATATTGTTCATCCGATCCGTCATCTACAAAACCATAAGGAAGCATTCTCTGGTCTTCGATTTCTAATTGTTCGC
>CAZXNP010000102.1:0-7053 GCA_964642035.1 uncultured Anaerolineales bacterium
GCCGACCTTGGCCGAGGCGCACCTCGGGGCCGGGGGCCGGGGGCGGGTAGGCCGCCGCGGGCGACACGACACCCCGGGCTGCTCGGGCCATGGAGCCCCCACCGGCCAGGGGCAGCCGCCCCGGGATCGGCGCCGGGGAATGCCCCGCCCCCTCCCGGGGGAGAGGCGCGGCGCTGCGTCGGCGGATGGTCGGCGTGTGGGAAGCCACGACCGACCGAGAATGCAAGAACTATACCAGCCCCGGCCCCGGCGCCGCCCCCCGGGGGGAGACAAGCGCCCCGGACGGTCGGCGGCCATGGTTCGCCGCGGTGCCGTCAGGCCTCCAGGCTCAGCCCCGGGGCAGCTTCCGCGGATTCTGGGGAGTAATCCCCACCGGTGTCGCGGCCGACCTACTCCTCCAGGAGCCGGGAGTACGCCCCCCGCCACAGCCTGGCGGGCCGGGTGAGGGTCTTGACCCGCACATCCGCGAACCGCGGCGCCAGGTCAGCCAGAACGAGGGGCAACCGGGACCAATCCTCCGCCACGAGGAGGTTCGCCACGCGCTCCGCCGCCCGGCCAGACCACTCCCAGTCGGCCCGTAGCCGGTCAGCGCGGATGTAGTAGTGCCGCTTGTCCCACGCCGTGGCCGAGCGCTCGATGCCGGCCTCGATCTCCCGCAGGGCGAACACGATCAATGCCGCCAGATCAAGGGTCTCGGAGTCGACAGCTTGCTTCTTCATGAGGCGGTGAAGGGCCTCGGCGATGGTGCGGCGCAGCCGCTGCCGATCTTTCCCGGTGCTGTCGATATTGACTAGCCGTGACATCGTTGGGACACTCCGCCCGCGGGTGGGAGACGACGAGAGTGCGGCGCGCCTCGAGGGGCTCTTAGGAGCCCGGCCGAAAAGCCCCTTTGGCCATTCGGCCCGCGCAGCGCGGCCCTCGGTGCGAAAATGGATTCTAGGCCAGGCTCCTAGGGCAACGAGGTGCCGGCCTGCCGGCCGCCAACGCCTTCGTGGGCCACCGGCAGATAGACGTGGGAGACCGGGACCTCTAGGCTGTACCGGGCCACCGAGGACTCCTGGCCCACTAGCCAGACCTCCTGATCGGGCCTGAGCCCCTCGGCGCCCTCGGGCGCGGGCCGGTCCCAGGCCCGCACGCGAGTGGGACGCACCCGACCCCCCAGGACTCCCAGCTCGTGGCCTTCCCAATGCCCGTCGGACCTCAACAGCAGGCCATCGGGGGCCGCCAGGATCCAGAGGCGCCCTGAATCCGTCAAGCTCATGTCAATGAGTCTCGATTCCGGGACTGCCCTTGGCACCTGCACCTCCGCCACGGCTTCACCCTCAATGCGGTATAGGCGCGACGCGGTCAGAGCCCTGACGGTGCCCTCGCCATCGACGGCCATGGCCCGCACCTCCTCCGAGGTCGGCAAGTCAACGGTGCGCCACTCGCTGCCAAGGAGGTGGTGCACCGCTCCCCGACCGCCGAACCAACCGTCGGGCTCCGCCCCGCCCGTGATCATCGCCAGGGCGCCGGAAAAGGCCCCAAAGGGGGCGGCCTCCACCGGCTTCCAGGCGTCGCCGTCCCACCGGGCCACTAGGCTCGCCCCGGCCGTCCAGGCATCGTCGGGGGCCAGGGCCTGTACCCGCGCCAGCTGCCAGTCGTCGCCCACGGCACTGGGCTGCCACCCTCCGGCGGTGTAGTGCCACATCCGGCTGTGTCCCGTCGAGCCCAGGAAGACGGCCCCCACCGCCCACCCCTCCTCCGGGCTCAACAGATCCACCCCCGTCACATCGGCATTGATGGGCAGCTCCAGGCCCTGGTCCCAGGCTCCGTCCGGCGGTTCGGAGCCGACGAGCCCCCAGCCGGCGGAACGGCCCCCGGCCCAAGCCACGTGCCCCTCCAGCACATCCACCGCCGCCATCTCCCCGAGGCGCGGCCAGACGTAATCCAGGGAGGTGACGGTGCCCCGGTACGCGTAGCCCTGTCGCGAAAAGGCGTACAGCTCGTCGCCGGCGGCAGCCACGTCGCCGACGGTCACGCGCGCCGACGCCACGGGCACGTCGGAGAGGGGCACCCGTGCCCAGGCTGCCCCCCGGCGCGCAAAGACCTTGCCGTCGGCCGCAACGACCGCCGTCGAACCTGACCAGGCCACGGCGCTGTGATGGCCCCCGGCGGCCGTGACCTCGGTCCACTCCCCGGCATGGCGCAACAAGACGTTGCCGCCGACCACCATGCCGTCGCCCCCCGGAGCAAAGGCCATGGCCTCGGGACCCTGGGCCGCTGGGGCACCGGTGTCCCGGACCCAGGGGCCGCCAACGGTGTTGTAGAGTTCCCCCGACTCGGTCGCGGCCCAGGCCTCATCGGCAGACGGCGCCGCAACGGCCCTCAGAAAAGCCTGCCCGTCGGGGAACTCCTCAGCCACCCAGCCGGTCTCCGGCGTCCAGGTGAGGGCCGTCCCCAGGTCACCGACGGCCCATGCCCGCCCGCCCCCGGGGGCCAGGGCCACGGATTGGAGCTGCGCTGGCGCCGTAGCCGTGCGGCGCCAGACACCATCGGCCAGGGCCAGTACCGCGCCCCTCGCCCCTGGCTCGGCGCGCCCCACGGCAAATCCAGTGCCGTCCCCTCTCAAGGCTATGTCCCGCACCTCCAAGTGAGTCTCCACCTGGGTCCCTCGGAAGTGTCCGCCGTCGAAGCGGACAAAGGTGCTGGTTCCCACCTGCTCCACGAGGGCCACATCAGCGCCCCAGCCAGTGCCGGGGCCGTCGGCGGCCGCCACGTCAAGTTGTCGGAATCCGCCCAAGAACACGTCCCACGCCGCCAGCCAGCCTACGGGGGGTCGTATATCCGCCCCACCGGCCGCCCTGGTGGGGAGAGGCCCCGGGGCCACGAGAGCGACTCCGAAGGCCACAAGCAGCCCCGGCAGATGCCTCCTGCCAGGGTGAGCACAATGCGACCCTCGGTGCCCAAAGGGGTTCTCAGCCGCGCTCCTGGGGACCATCGCCCACACCTCCAGCCGGATCGGCGGCCACTATGCGACGCCTGTGGAGGGCGTGTCAAACCCTCGGGGCTGAAGGCCCGCCACTGCCGACGGCTCCCGCGGGATGAAGGCCATGCTAGAATCGCGAGGCCATGCCCAATCCCCTGCCTCTGATGCCGGCAGCCCTTCTCGGTGGCGCCGCCTTGGCCTGTCTGTGGCCGTCGGAGGCTCGCCGCCTTCGGACTGTGGCCGCGGCCGCCGGGGCCGCCGCCGCATTGATGGCATCGGCCGGGCTCTTCGCCCTCGCAAGCCGGGGTGGCGCGCCGGTGAGGTTGGCCCTGGGCGGCTGGCCAGGGGCTGTCTTTTCGGCTCCCCCAGTTGCGGAGGTCGACCTGGCCAGCGGCCTGTGCCTGGTCCTCCTCACGGCCACGGCTGTGCTGGCTGTCCTGCGATCAGCCTCCAGCCCCGCTGCCCCGGACGTCCTCGGCCGCGGGCTTCTGGTGGCAAGCGCCGGGGCGGCGATGGTCACGATGGCCCTGAGCCCCCTGGGTCTCGTCCTGTCATGGGCGCTGCTGGACGCCGTCCTGTTTCTCGCGGCGGCCAGGCAGCGCCGGGGGCTCCTGGCGGGTCAGTTGGGCCTGCTGCTGGCGGTCATCGGCCTGTCGACCCTGCCGGCCGACGCCCTGGCTACCGGGGTCGCGTCCTCGAGGGCTGGTGCCGGGGCAGCCGGGTGGCTCTTCGTGGCCGGCGCCATTCGCATGGGCATCTTCCCGATCCCGTGGGCCGTTCCGGCGGCTCGGCGCAGACACCTGTGGGCCTCCGGCCTCGTGCGTCTGGCGCCCACCATTGCCGGCGCCCGGCTGGTCATCGAATCCGGTCGGATCGGCCCGGCCCCAGGTGGCTTCACGGGGGGACTCGCCCTGCCCATGGTGGCGGTGTTGGTAGGCGGCGTTCTGGCCGGCACCGGCCGCCACTACGGCCGTGCCCTCGACTGGAGCACGACTCATCAAGGGGGCCTCATCCTCGTGGCCGCGGGCCTGGGTGGGGTCGTGGGCGAGGCCGTCAGCATGCTGCTCCTCGTTGATCTGGTCCTCGGCCGCGCCGGAGCCTATCTGGTGCCCCGCTCACCTCGGGCCCGGGGGGGCACCTTGGCCCACGGAGTCATGGCCGCGGCCCTGGCCGGTCTGCCGCCGACCCTGGGCTTTGCTGCCCGCTGGCACCTGTACCGAGAGCTGTTGTTCCGCCACGGCGTGGCCTGGTTGGGGGTGGTGGCCGTGGGCACCGCCTTCGCCATCGCGGGGGTCCATCGCCTCCGCGGCGCCACCGCCAGCCCCGGGGCGGCGCCCCCTGGGGGCGGCGTGGTCCTGCCACCCCCGGTGGCGGGGGTCCCCGCCCGGGGCGCGGCCATGGCCGCCCTGGTCGCCGCCGGCCTCCAGGTGGCCCTGGGCTTGGGCTTCAGCGTGGCGTACGCCCCCCTGGCGGCCTCCAGCCGGGCCCCGCTGCCCAACCCTTTCATCGATATGGTCGCCACGGTCCGCCAGACCCCGGCGGCGGCGGTCATCGTGGCCGCCATGTTCTTGCCCGTGTTGCTCGCGGCGGCCCTGACCCGCATCCTGGCGGCCGCCGAGGAGGACGGGGCGGCCACGACGCGAGGCTGGGAGATCAAGGGGGCGGCGGCCTCGGCGGCCGAAGCGAGGGCCCGGCTGGGGAGCCTTGTCGGGCGCCTGTCGGGTCTGATGGAGGGGCGCCGGGCGATGGCTTGGACCTTGCTAGCGGCCGCGGCTATCAGCCTTGTGCCAATGAGCCCGCCTGGGGCGGAGAATCCCCCCGCCGCGTGGGCCCATGCCCTCGCCTTCGGCGCCGCGGCTCTGCTGGCGGCGGGCCTCGTGCTGGCGCCCTCATCGGCGACGACCCTTGGGCTCTTGGGGGCGGTGTATCCCTTGTCGGCCGGCATCCTTGTCCTCAGCGGCGGCGCCCTTCACGTGGCCGCCATCAAAGTGCTCGCCGGCGTCTTCGCCGCCATCATCCTGGCCCTGGGGGCCGCCCAGGCCCCGGCGGAGCGGAGTCTCGCGGCCGCTCGACGCCTGAGGAGCCTGCGCGGCGAGACGGTCTCAGGGCGTCGCCTGGTGCCATTGCTGGCCCTCGCGGTGTTCCTCGCCGCCGCCTACGGCATCAGCCCCGTGGCGGCGGCGGATGAAGTGCCGGTGGCGATCCTGGCCCCAGCCCTGGCCCTCGTGGCGGGGGGGGTCATCGCCGCCGTCGTGGCGGCCACGCCCCTGGCCCTCTCAGCGGCCGTCCTGTTCTCCCTGGCCGGCTTCGAGCTCGCTTACGCCCGCCTTGACCCGGGCCTGGTGGTGACCGGAGCCCTCGCCGGCTTCCAGCTCCTCTTCGCCCTCTTGGCCTCCTACTTCGTGGCCTTGGCGCCGCCCCAAAGCCCGAAGCCTTGAGCCAGGTAGCCCTGCTGCTCCTCGGGGCCCTGCCCTTCGCGGCGGGGGCCGCCGCGGTCCGATGGTGTCCGCAGCGCTCGGACCTCGCCTTGCGCAGCGGCCTCGCCGCGGCGATTGCCCTTGCCCTGGGCGCTACCCTGTCCCCGGTGGACGTGGCCTTCGCCCTCCCCTCGGGCCGCTCCCTGGAACTGTCACCCATTGCCCAGCTGGCCGTGCAGCTGATGAGCTTGGGCCTCCTCGGCCTGATCTTGGCCCTCAGCGACGAGGAGCCGGAGGACCTGGCCACGTGGCTCCCGGTGGCGTGGTTCAGCCTTGGCGGCCTCACGGTGGCCGTCCTTCTGAGCGCCCTACCCCTCGCCCTCGTCACCTTCGTGGCCGCGGCTCTCCTGTGGGCCTTCGGCCCGCCGGAGCGCCATCGCCAGGCCGCAGGCGACGCCATCCTGCGCTACGCGGTGCTCCTCAGCCTCACCATGCCGCTTCTCTTGTCCGCCTTTCGCCTAGCGGATCTGCGCCTCGAGTCCGGGGCCGGCCGAGTGGCCGTCGAGACGGCGGTGACCGCCCTTGCCCTGCCCGGCTTCGGGCTTATCCTGGGCCTGATCCCCCTCCATGCCTGGACCCTCACCCTGGCGTCGGGGGCACCGCGGCCGATGTTGTTCGGGGTCCTGGGCCTGGTGCAAACCGCCGGCTTCGCCCTGCTGCTGCGAACCGTGGACACCCACGAGTGGCTCCTGCGCGGCGCCTCGGGCAGCCTCGTGACGGCGGCGGGGGCCCTCACGGCTCTGGTGGCGGCCTGGCTCGCCCTAGCGGCGGATCCCGACGACCCCGATGACTGGCTTGCCTACACCTTGGTGGCCAACATGGGCATGCTGTTGGCGGGCCTCGCGTCGGGATCCCGGGGCGCCGGCTCCGGGGTGGCGCTCTTCCTGTTGGCCCGGGTGCTGGCCCTTGTGCTCCTCTCGTTGTCGCCGGGGCCAGGAGCCACCTACGGCCGCCTGGCGGACGGCGCCGCCACCCTCACCCTGGCGGGCACTCCCGGACTGGCCGGCTTCCCGGGTCTATGGCTGATCCTTTCCGGGGTGCGGGCCGTCCAAGGCATTGCTGCCCTGGCCCTGGCGGGGGGGAGTGGGTTGCTCTTCGCCACCGCCCTGCGGCGCTGGTGGCCAAAGAGCCCGACCCGAATGCCGAAGGATCTTTTTGGCCGGGTTCCCGGGGGCACTCGGTCTGGGGACCAAGGCGCGACGCCCTCTTGGGGCGACGTCCGGGGAGCCATCCCCCGGGGCCGCGATCGCGCTGTGCTCATCCTTGTCGTGCTGCTGGTGGCCGTTGGCCTGGCGCCACAGCTTGTGGCGGGGGTGCTCCTGGACCCCCTGCGGGACATCTTCTTCCCACTACCCTAGGAGATGGTGATCGCCATGAACGCCCCTCATAGACTGGCCCTCATGTGGCTGACCCTCACCAGCCTCCTCGCCGCGGCCCTCGGCTGGGCCCCGGTGCCCAGGGCGACCTACGAGGATGTCGCCGGCCCCGGGCGGCTGTATCTGCCCCTGGCCCTCGCCGGCGCTGGGCCGGACCTCGGCTCCGCCCCGCTGCCGTCGGAGTCCCCGTCGCCGTCGGCCGAGGCCACACCTCGGCCGACGGCATCGCCAG
>CAZXNP010000103.1:0-7026 GCA_964642035.1 uncultured Anaerolineales bacterium
GTCACGGCGCGGACGCGTCGACCGCTGGAGCGCCCTCGCGGGAGCCCGCCGCGGGGGCGGGCGCATCGGCGCCGCCCGCCGTGGGCTCTGCCGCCTGTTGGGCTCCACAGGCGGCGAGGAGCGCCACCTGGACCGCGCCGGCGACGAGGATGGCCGACAGTCGCAGTCGGGGCGTCGGGACGATGTTATGGTATGTCATGGTTTCTCCGACTCAAGGACCCTAGCGCTTGAACCGAGTGCGCCTCGAAACATCCGCCGCATTTCGGGCCTTGGTGAGGCTGGCACTCACATCCCGAGCCGACGGTTTGGCCCACGACGGGGTGGGCACATCATAGTCGAAGCCATCAGCGAAGCGCCGGGGCAAAGTGGTCTCCAGGGCGGACTCGATGCGCATCACCATGGCCTCGTCCCCGGGACCCACCAGGGTGAAGGCGCTGCCACTCGCGTCGGCCCTGGCTGTCCGGCCGATGCGGTGAACGTATTCGTCGACGGTGCGAGGGATATCGTAGTTCACGACGTGAGATACATCTTCGATGTCGAGGCCCCGAGCCGCCACGTTGGTTGCCACGAGGACCCGTACTTTGCGCTCGCGCAATGATCGCAGCGCCTTTTCCCTGTCCTTCTGGCTCCGGTCGCCGTGCATCAGCGCGGCGGGGATGCCGGCTTCGCGCAGCTGTCGTGCCAGGACGTCGGACTCCCTCTTCGTGTCGACGAACACCATCACCGTCGTGAGGGACGGGTCGGACTCGAGGAGATGAATGAGCAGCAGGCTCTTCAAGTGCCGGCCGACGGGGAAGAGCACCTGCTGGATCGACTCCGGTGGCTTGCGCCGTGCGACCTCGATCACCGTGGGAGAGCGCTGGAAATCAACGGATAGAAGCTCGATCTCGGCGGGCATCGTGGCGCCAAACATCAGAGTCTGGCGCTCGGACGGCACGCAGCGGACGATGTCGCGAATGTCGTCGATGAACCCCATGTCGAGCATGCGGTCCGCCTCGTCGAGGACCAGAACCTCCACCGTCGCGAGCCTGGCATTGCCTCAGCCGATGTGGTCCAGCAGGCGTCCCGGGGTCGCCACAATGACGTCGGTGCCGCCCCGGAGGGCCTGGGTCTGGCGCCTCATGTCGCGGCCGCCGAAGATGGTGGTGACCCTGAGGTCGGTGTTGGAGACCAGGGATTCCGTCGCCGCCGCCACCTGCTGGGCAAGCTCTCGCGTCGGAGTGACCACCAGCAGCCGGGGGGCGTGGGATGCCGAGGGCTTGGCCAGCATTTTCGAGAGGGCCGGGAGCACAAACGCCAGGGTCTTGCCGGACCCCGTCTGGGACAGCCCTACCACGTCCTTGCCCTCGATCAGGGCCGGGATCGCACGGCGCTGGACGTCGGTCGGAGTGGTGAAGCCCAGGGCCGCGACGGCGGCCAATAATCGCCCGTCAAGGTCGAAGGCAGCGAAGGACCCCGAGTCACCAGGGGCCGATTGGGCCTCGGCCGGAGCGTCACCTTCTTCCGACGAGGCTCCGGGGGCCTCCTGCTCCTCAGGGGGTGTCTCCTCAATCGCCGCGGACGCCAGCGGTGCGATGTCGGCCACCACTTCGGAGACTAGCCGCGTCACAAGCTCCGCGTGGAGCCAGGATTGCACTTGGGTGACCTCGATTGCCACGAGGCGGCCGGAGTCAACTTCCTGCTCGACCCTCACCCGGGGCCGATCTGGGTGCTGACCGATAGCCGTCGCGCCCCTCGGCGGGTCGAGCACGATTCGGAGGGAGTCCGCGGCCGGGTCGTAGTCATAGGTGACCTTCTGGCCAGAAGGCAGTAGGAGATCAGTCACGGCCGCCAATTGTACCGGGTCAGGGATGGATCGGCGACACTGGGGCGATTGTGACCCTCATGGGGAGCCCACGGCAGCCCCACCCGAGGCCTGTACGGCCACCACCGACGGCCGGGGCACACCGCCGTCGGGCCACTTGCTCGTCGGCGCCGGCAGACGGCTCCCTTCCCCAGGATGTTGAATTGACAAGAACAGAGTCAGACCGTCGGGGGTGAAGCACGGGCTACAGATCTCCGAGCCGACCACTCCTGAAAGGAAGCGCTGAACGTGGCCCCTCTCTGGCCCGGATACTGGCACGGCGTACAGCCCGTCGTTGAAGCCGAGGGTTGTGGCCTGGCCGTCGGTGGCGACCCAAAGGTTGCCAAGGCGATCGAAGGTGAGGTTGTCCGGCCGGGAAATGGCGTCGACGAGGGCCTTCGGGAAGCCGGCGAAATAGGTGTCCGGTTCAGTCGGCTCCCCGCAGAGCATGAAAACCCTCCAGGTGAACCGGAGGGCAGCGTGGTCGCCACCCTGCTCCGTCAGCTCGATTATGTGGCCGTGGCGGTTGACAGCTCTGGGGTTCGATGGATCGGGTCCAAGGTAGCCCTCCTCTCCCCGCAGAACGTTGCTCGTCAGCGCAATGTACACTCGCCCGGTGCGGGGACTGACCTTTATGCCCTCCGGCCGGTCCATCTTCGTGGGCACCATGCGGTCGGCGGCATCGAGGACGTCCATGACGACATCCCCTTGGGACTCGAAGCCGTTGGATGCCTTCAGGGGGCCCACGCCGTGCACGAGGGGCAACCACAGTCCCGTGCCATCGTGGTCGAAGCGGGCCACGTACAGGGTCCCGTGGTCCAGGAGATCGAGGTTGCGTTCCCGGCGATCCGGATCGTACGCGTCCCTCGTCACGAATTTATAGACGTACTCGAAGGCGATGTCCTCGCCGGAGTAGACTGCAACGCGGCCGCTGGGGGCCACGACGCAGGTCGCGCCTTCCCGGCGGAAGCGCCCCAAGGCCGTGCGTTTGCGGGGCTTCCAGTTCGCATCGTAGGGGTCCGTTTCCACCACCCATCCGAAGGCGAAGGGTCCCGTAGGGTTGGCCACGAGATCGAACTGGCTGCGCCGCGTTTCGAAGCCGTAGTAGGACCTCCTTCGGGGTACGCCATAGCGGCCGTGAATCGACCGGATCTCGCCGTCGTCGATGCGATCGCGGCGGCCGAAGTAGAGATGAAAGTTCTCCTCCGCGCTCAAGACAGTGCCCCACGGCGTTATCCCCGCCGAGCAGTTGGCAAGGGTGCCGGGGACCGTGGTGCCTTGGGGATAGGCCCCCGACCGCAGCCACTTGTGACCAGCCGCGGGGCCTGTGATGTCGAGGGGCGTCGTGGCGGTGATGCGCCGATTGAAGGGCGAGGCAGTGGTCTGGCTCCAGTCCCCCGTCCGACTGCGGGCCACCTCCACGATGCTGATTCCGTGGGCCGCGAGCTGCACGTCGACCTGTGCCCGCGTAGGGGCGGAGGGGTCGTATCCGAAGAACATCAGCTCCGGGTTTGTGTACTCGTGATGGACCGTGAGGAGCCCCCGGTTTGAAGCATCGGAGCCGGCCGGAAGCGGAAGGAAGCCCACGTAGTCGCAGTTGTAGCCGAATTGGCGCGCCTGGGACGCCGCGGTGAGGACGCCAGGGTCGAAGGCCGGGGCGTCGGGAAACAGCGGATCGCCCCAGCGGATGAGGGGTGCGGCCCGGTGTCCGGCCGCCACGTGGATGCGATCGTCACTGAAGCGGCCTATGGGACCGAAAGTGAGTCTGTCCTTCGGCGGCTGCCGGCGCCATCTTTGGAGAGGCGCGAGGGGCAGGTAGATGGCCGTCGCTAGCAGCCGAAGAAAGCTCCGTCGCCGCAACCGCCGGGACATGGCCCCGGAAGCCGCAAGGCGTGCCCCCCCCGGAGGGGAGGCACGCCTTGCTTTCGAATGCTCCGGAGGAGAAGGGGCGGGCCGGCGTCCCCAGCTGCCGGTCAGCGGCAGGGGATCACCCTGGCGATCTCCTCGTAGATCAGCCTGAGACCGTCGGCATTGGGTGCGAACTTGAAGTGATCAGGGTCGGAGGCAGCCCTTCTCAGGAGGTCGACATCGGTGTCCTCGCCAAGGCCGACGGTCCACAGAGTGATGCCGTCTGCCTTCACCCGATCGCTCGCCGCCAGTACGTCGGCGTCTGTGCCCCCGGCAGTCTGGCGTCCATCGGTCACGGCGATGATCGCCCTGGTGTTGGCGGCCCGGTGGCCAGGGCCGACGAGCTGGAGGCGTCCCGCCTCGAGACCCCGGTCCAGTCGTGTGCCGGCGTGCTGCCGGGAGGGCAGGCTGAGCAGGGCCGCCCGGAGGGCGATGGCATCACCGGTCAGGGGAGCCACTACTTCCGCCCGCTCGTTGAACGAGATCACCGCTGCCTGATCCAATGACCCGTCGGCCGGGAACTTCAGCAAGTCGAGCAAGCCCACAGCGGCGTCGATGGCGGCGGCCAGCTTGGGTGTGCCGCCGGTGTGGGTTGGGTCGCTCATGCTCGTCGACGTATCGATGACCAGGGCCACGTCCACCGTCCGCTCCGACGGCTGGCACTCGGGTGTTGCCGTCGGCAGCGGAGGCCACCGGTTCACTACGTACGGCAGATAGCCTGGCTGAGGCACCGGTGTGTTCGTGGCCGTCGGCGTTGGAGTCACCGTCGGAGTCGGTGTGACGGTGGGGGTCGGCACCAGCACCTCGATGTTCACCTTGGGGAAGGCTGCCGCGCCGTTGGCCCCGGCACTGTCGGTCCACTCGGCGTCGGCGCGATCGCTCACGGGCTGCAGCCCCGGCACCAGCGGTTCGACGATATAGGTAATGGTCAGGGGGCTGGTCGGGGGCGCGAAGGTCCACCTCAAGGTGCGGGTCACTACCTCGGATGGTGGCGGCTTCGCGGAGTCTGGCACGTATCGCATGTCCTTGGCCAACACGTCGACTACCGTCAAGGTGTCCATGGTCAAGGGCCGCGTTGTTGGAAGGACGCTCGTGTAGATTCGCGTCAGCTCCCGGATGTCCTTGAGCTCGAGCTGGTACTCCCGCTCGCTGGCAAGCTGTTGCATGTTCTTGCGGTCGTAGTCTCGGCCCACGCCGATGGCAACGATCTGGATCTCGTCGCGGCGGCGACCGCCCCGTCTGAGATCGCGGGCGCAGAATTTCCCGTCGGAGTACACGAACATGAGCTTGACCCGATCGGAATCGGATGACCGGCCACCCGAGTAAGGCGACCCGCTCAGCTCCTGCTCAGCCAGACGCAGGCCCAAGTCGATCTTGGTGGCTCCGCCGCCCCGGAGTCGGCTCAGTCCGTTGCGGACCCCGTTGGGGTTCGTGCTCAAGCGAACGACCCGGCGCCCTCGGTCGGCGAAGGATACGAGGCCCGTCCGCAGGCGGCCGCTCTCGAGATCGGCCTCGATCTCAGGTCGATCGAGGAAGTCGCGAATGGAGCCTTGAATGTCCCTCACCAGGTCCGTGCCGCCGACGGGCTCTTCGGTGATCGGCTGATCGCCTAGGCCCGGAGTGGCAGTCGGACCGCCGGGCCGGCCCGGCGTGGGCGTGAACGTTGGAATGTGGGGCGGCCACTCCTCTGTGGCGGTCGGGAAGCCAGGTCCGGGGCCCGGAGGCGGATCGCCAGGGCCAGGACCGGGGCCTGGGTCGCCCCCCCCCGGTGGTCGGCGGCCTGCCATGCACGGGTCGTACTGACCACGCTTGGGGTCGCCAGGGGGAGTCTCGCCGGGGGGCGGCTCGCCGGTGGGCGGCGGGGTCGGGGACATCTTGGGATCTGGAGTCGGAATGCCCGGTCCAATAGGGGTCCGGATGTCGCCCCCCTTGACCTCCCGCAGCATGGAATTGGACACGTCCACGACAAACATGAGGTCGATGGGCAGTCGTTCCGCGCCGCACGTATGGGTCATGGCGAGGGTCACGAGGGAGGTTTCCCCAAGCACCAATGTCCCGGGGTCGGCACCCTTCTGGGGCCCGGGAACGCAGCCACTCTCCGCCTGGTCCTGTTGGCCTCTGGCGGGCGCAACGAAGAGCGCGAGCACCATGAGGCCGCCAACGATCACCGGCGCGAGGGCGAGGGCATGTCTGGATCGCAGCACCGGGCTACTCCTTTTCTGTGGGCCTCGGCGCCTTGGTGGCCGCCCAGACCCAAGGTCCATGGTCTCAAGCCGCGGACTCAGCACGGCGTGGCAGCTCGTCCGCGCAACCTAAGAGACGGCCACGCCTATATCAACGCAAGCGCATCCTGCACGGCGCACCCCGGCCTGCGTTCCCGTACCGCTCCAAGCCGCCCGAAACCGGCCGCGAGCGCCCACCCAAGTGTAGGGCGACTGTCCCGCCAAGGTCAAAGTCGCTTGTTGCCCTTCGGGTCCACCGGCTGGCCGATGAGCTATCCTCGCTCCCGGCCGCTGGTGTCACGGCCCGGTGCCGTCGAGCTCGGCCAGGCGCTCCACGAGAGCCTGGGCCAAGGAGCTGGCGCCGAGTCGCAAGCGGTGGGGCTGACACGCATCGGGGCCCAGCTCATGGGCTGTCAATGCCAGCCAGTGGAGGGCGTCCCGCGGGCTCTTCAATCCGCCCGCCGGCTTCAATCCCACCTGGCGGCCTTGCTCCTCCTCAAAGGCGAGGATGGCCTGACCCATGACCGCCCCCGCCGAGAGCGTGGCGTTGGTGGCCTCTCTGCCAGTTGACGTCTTCAGGAAGTCCGCGCCGGCGGCCATGGCGAGCCAGGCGGTCCGATACACTGCGCCGGCCTCGGGCAGGTCGCCGGTGCACAGAATCACTTTCAAGATCGACTTCTGAGCCGCCGTCCTCATCTGGACCAGCTCGGCGTAGAGGTCTTGGTACCGGGCCTCAATCGCGAGGCCGCGGTTCACGGGCACGTCCACTTCGTCGGCGCCAAGGTTGATGGCCGCCTCCACGTCAGCCACCCGAACGGAGAGGGCTGATCGGGCATCAGGGAAGCCGCCGGCTGCAGCAGCGACACGGACACCGCTACCGGCTAGGGCCTCGGCAGCGGCGGGCACCAGGCTGGGGTACACGCACATGGCAGCTACATGCAAGTCGGCGGCTCCGAGGCTATCTTCCAGGGCCGGCGGCAGCGGGCGACGGGCCGTGGCCCCCAGGGGCCTGGTTGTGTCGCCCCTTGGTGTGGTGCGGAGAGACGATAGCCA
>CAZXNP010000104.1:0-7014 GCA_964642035.1 uncultured Anaerolineales bacterium
TGTAAGGTGAACTCCCCTTGCGGAAATCCATCGGGCCATATCCTGCGCCCATGATGACCGGTGCTCCGGGGTTTTTAAACTGGGACAGCACTAAGGCACCGAAAAACTCAGCCAAGGCCAGAGATACTGATCCGGCAATGGAATTGGGCGCAGTGGATCCCATGGTTGGGGCACTGGAGAAAATTGCGGGAATCCCTTTTTCGGCGCAGAACAACATTTGCCGTGCCGGCTCTGTTCCTATCACCAGGGGTGAGATGGGCTGGGAAAAGAGAATTATCAGAGGTTGACGCAGAGCCATTTTTTCACTGCCGCGCACAGCAATGGTCATCTCCCAGATATCAGCCAGCCCCTCTTGGCTCCAAGCTGAGAAGATAAGCGGCTTGACAGTGTACTCAAGCATGGCCGCAAAATCCAGCCGATCTGTTAGAGCAGGGTTTAGGCCCTTGCTTTTGGGGTGAACGCCACCGGTCATCCCCAGGGTCATGACAAAATCAATATTGGGCAAGTAGTCGCAAACCATTGCAGTACGCTGGATATCTTCCTTGTCCGAAGATCGACGCTCACGGCTGAAAGCATCATAGACGTACTGAATGGTAGGACCGGGGCCGTAATAACTGTTCATGCCTTCAAGCAACATAGCCGGATCGCCCTTGCGATTGTAAACGCATATCCGCTTAGGCGCCCGGTTAAGTGCCTGTTCCACGATATGGCTGGGTATGCGAACTCGGTGGTCTTTATCGAGCCAACAACCGATTTCCTCCAGAAGATCCAACGCTTCGTGACAATGGATGACCAAACCGGTACGCTCCAGTATGTGTAAAGCAGCGTTATGCAGTTTATCCAATTGAGCCGGAGTGCAAAATTTCATATGTGGACGCAGGCTTGCGGTCTGTTCATTGATCAAGTGGGCCATACTATGTTTTTCCTTTGAACTTATGAATCAAAAAAAGCATTACTTATAGCGTATCCGCGGATTCAAAAAAGTATATGCAATATCAGCCACCAGCTGGGATCCAACCGCCACCACCACAAAGATCATGGAGCAAGCTTCAAGGACATTTACATCTTTATACAAAGCGGCATCCAAAGTATATTTACCCAAACCTGGATAGCCAAAGACTACCTCCACAATCACTATGCCACCGAGCAACCAGGTGACGTGCAACATGATAACAGTCACCGGTGCAATCAGTGCGTTGCGCAAGGTATGCACAATAACCACCTGCCAATACGGCAATCCCTTTAGAAAGGCGGTACGGATATAAGGCGATTGGATGGTCTCGGCCATAGAGGCCCTTGTAATGCGCAGAATGTAGCCTAGTTCGATCAACGTCAATGTTAGAACCGGCAGCACCAGCATCTCTGGTCTGGCCCAGGGTGCGTCTTCACCGAAGATAGTGGCGCCTGGGAAGATGGGGAAAACCACTGATAACAGTATGATCAGAATGATGCCGGTAACAAATTCCGGAATTACTGTAAATGTCATTCCGCAGGTGGAGAGTATCCGGTCCAGCCAGCTTCCTTCATTGAGGCCGGAAATGACGCCGAGGAAAAGGGCTATGGGCATAATAATCGCGATGGCCAGCCCGGCCATAACCATTGAGTTGCGCAATCGCACCATGAGGGTGGGTCCGACCGGGCGACCCGTTCGTAGTGAGATTCCAGGGTCCAGGCGCAGGATGCCTTTGCGCAGCGGTATATAGGCTACTGGTGCGCCAGAGGATTTTTGCCAGCCCATACCTTCGAGGAATGTCCATGTCTGGTTATCACCCCCTTTTTGCCATTTTACCACTCTGTTTTGCCGGTCCACTCCCCAGAAAATCGCATGCCCCTGGCTGTCCCTTTCCCATCGGGCATTGTCAATTTCCTTCTGCACAGATTTATCAGTTTGACGCACCAGAGCCACCAGGTTTGTTCCTTCTAGTGTCCAGCGAACAAGACGATCTTTCTCATCCAGCGCCCACCACTCATCAAAGCCCTGGGAGTTGGTTACCCTCTCAAAATGAAAACCTGATTTGTTCCCAGCATACCAGTCGCTACCCACCAGCCAGAAGATATATCGTAAATAGGCAGGCTTATCCAAGCCCATTTGCGCCAGAAAAGATGCTTCCTGTTCCGGGGTGATGAATGCACCCAGTACATTTTTAGCAATATTACCGGGTGATGATTCGGTGATGGCAAATACAGCCACTGATACTAAAAACACCGTCACTACCAGCATGTATAAGCGTCTGGCAATAAATTTGAGCAATTGGGCCACCCATCGGTTCGGTCATTAACATATCGTGGGGAAATGGGTGGGCACCCCTTTTATCAGGTCAAAGGAATGCCCGTTCATCCGTTTCATAGTCATAAGGCTTAGGCGGACAGCCACATCTGAGGTTGACTGAAGGTTCGCACCGGATCAGGCTCCAGGTCCTGCACCGTATCGCGCACGATATACCAGCCATTTGCAAAGTAAGAAATCCCCACGGAGCCCCGGGCCATTTGGATCTCTTCCAGCCTGCACATAATTTTACGGCGGGCGTCCACATCAAAAGTTGAGTTAGCCTCTTTCAGAAGGTCGTTGAACTCCTGGTCAACCCAGCGGGATTCGTTCCAACCCACCGGCTTGCCGTTTTCATCCACTGAGTACGCCTGATTGAATACTTGGGTGTCCAGATTGCGGTGAGCCCAAGCGGTAACCCCCAGGGGCACCTCCAGCCATTTCTCCCAATACTGGCTGGAAGGCATGGTTTCCAGTTGGATATCAAAACCGGCTGGGGCTGCATCTTCCTTTAGAATCTCGCCGTAGCGCACGATCTCCGAGACGTCCGAGGGAATGGACATAGTAACTTTCAATCCGTTGGCGTGTCCGGCTTTAGTTAAAAGAGCCTTGGCTTTTTCGGGGTTGTAGGCTGGGATGTCCTTCGGGCAGTAAGCCGCGGCTTTAGGGAAGATGTGGGTGTCATGCCCTAAAAGTCCCTGGCCGAAATAGGCGAGACCCAGGATTTTTTTTCGGTTTTGACACAGCTTGAGGGCCTGGCGTACCCGGTTATCGTCCCAGGGTTTCATGTCTACCCGCATGCGCATAACGTTGCAGTAACCGCTGGGTGCAGCGATGGTTTTGATGCCTTTGACGTTGTTGAGGGTCTTCCAGTATTCCACCCCTCCCACGTCGGTAAGGTCGATAAAATGGATCTCGCCGGAACGTAACGCTGCCATTTGGGGAGCAGCCTCTGACCCAATGTCGATAAAGTGCATTTCATCGAGATAGGGCAATGGTTTGCCGTCGGTGCCTTTTTGCCAGTAATCCTTACGGGCTTTGAATATGGCCCTTTCGCCGGGAGCGTATTTTTCCAAGGTATAGGGCCCGGTACCAACCGGATTTTTAAGGATATCACCCTCAAAAGTGCGATGGTTCATGACCAGGGCACGATTGTCGTACAGATAAAAGGGCACGCCGATACTCGGCACATCCATGTGCAATTTAATTTGATGCTCATTTACCTTTTCGATGTTCGAGGCATTCATCAAGGGACCGAAGAGGGTGCGCATGGTGGAGGCTACCTCCTTATCCAGCCATTGCTTGAAGGTAAAGACCACGTCATCGGAAGTGAATGCATCGCCGTTGTTCCAGGTGACACCCTTGCGCAGGTTAAGCGTCCAGGTCTTAAGATCATCGGAGACTTGCCAGTTTTCCAGGAGATAGGGCCTGGGCACACCGTCATCCCGGATAATAACCAAAGGCTCCAGAAGCTGCTCCAACTGATCGGCCTGACGGCCCCAGGAAATCTGTGAAGGATGGGCCAGTTTCAGCACCTCAGCCGACACCTTAAACGCACCGCCCCGACGGATGCTCGCCGCACGGGTCCAACGCGGATTCCACAAGCCCGCAGTGGCATAGATCGCTGAGGTGGATATGCCCAGAGCCCCGGCATAGCGCAGAAAGTCGCGCCGGTCCATACGGCCTTGTTTCATGTATGCTGCGAGTTCAAAGAACCAAGGGTGATTTTTTTGTTTTTTCTCCATCATTGCCATCCTTTCCGGGTTCCCCCGTTTAGATTGTAGTAGCTTATCCGCTCCCGAAGGGGTCGTTCTTAAATACCCCTAATAAGGGATGGATTGCCTTTGTTAATGCATGATAATGAGTCTGAAAATAAATCTTCCATATCACTTGGCCTGGAACGATCCTGCATGTTTAGGTAATACTGAATCCATTGAAGACAGGAGCGCAATAGGAATATGACAAAAGATGCGATGCCCGATGCCTGTATCCTGCCCGAGCGGTTCCTCTTGTGTACAAATTTGTCCCTTATCCGGCAACATGGTTTTTCTCCGGGGACAACGGTTGTGAAAACGACATCCCGGGGGCGGGTTCAAGGCGCTAGGTACATCGCCCATCAAGCGTATATGGTTACGCATGGCCTTGGGGTCCGGGATCGGTATAGCCGATAGCAAGGCTTCCGTGTAAGGATGATATGGGGGTGCATAGATAATATCAGACGGGCCGGATTCCACGATCTTTCCCAGGTACATCACATAGACGAAATCGCAGAGAAAGCGTATTACAGAAAGATCATGGGCAATAAAGATCATAGAGGTTCCCTGCGCTTTCTGTATGTCGATGAGCAGATTCATCACTGCGGCCTGCACGGACACATCAAGTGCCGAAACCGGCTCATCACAGATCACCACCTTGGGACGGCTGGCCAGAGCCCGAGCAATGCCCACCCGCTGCTTTTCACCACCGCTGATCTGACGGGAATAACGTTTCGCAAAATACTTGCCCAGCTTAACCGAGTTCAACAGGCGGTGCACCTCAGCGGTTTCTTGCGCCCGTGGAACAGTGTTGAATTTGCGGATGGGCCTGGCAATCTGGTAACCGACAGTGTAAGCGGGGTTCAGGGTGGAGTCCGGATTTTGGAAAACCATCTGAAGCTCTTTAATGAATTCCATCTCACGCTGGCCCAGGGGTTGGGTAATATCCATGCCCAGGAACTCGGCTTTACCACCGGAGATGGCTTCCAGACCAATTATGCCTTTGACCAGAGAGCTTTTACCGCATCCGGATTCACCCACCACCCCCAAAATAGAGCCCTTGCGCAGCCTGATGTCCACTTTGTCTACCGCTTTGATGTGACGCTTTCGGTGCTTGCCGAACATGTCCTTTAAATTGTTGGACCTGTGCTCATAGTAGATTTTGAAATCCTTTACGGTAAGCAATGTTTCAGACTGATCACTCTTTGAGAACACGCTGGGTTCGATTGCGTCTTCAGGCAGGTCACTGTAAGAAATGTTCCTCATTTTGTCAGATTCCTCAGTTCGGAAACAGCGGGCCTGGTGGTCTTTGCTGATGATCACGGACTCGGGCCTGGAGAGAGTACAATCATCCAGAGCGAATCTGCAGCGGGGGTGGAAAATGCATTCATTCTTGAAACGCTCGGCCGGTGGCGGCACCCGCCCAGGTATGGCCTCCAAACGGCAACCGGATTTATGATCTCCCAACTTGGGAATACAGCTCATGAGCCCTTGTGAATATGGATGCTTGGGGGTCTTGAAGATCGCTTCAATGGAGCCTTTTTCCACCATCTCGCCCGCGTACATGACCATCAGGTAGTCCGCCACCCTGGCTACCACCCCTAGGTTGTGAGTGATGAAAATAATTCCGGTGTTGAACTCACGCTTCAACTCCTCTATTAGATCCAAAACCACCGCCTCTACCGTCACGTCCAGAGCTGTGGTTGGTTCGTCCATGATCAAGAGCCTTGGATTGTTCAGCATGGCCATGGCGATTACCACCCGTTGCTGCTGGCCGCCGGAGAGCTGGTGAGGATAGCGTCTGAGCACATTTCCTGCGTCAGGCATATATACCCTTTTCAGCATATCCGTCGAACGCTCCAAAGCCTCATCCGTGCTGACATTCTGATGGGTCTTAAGCACTTCTGTCATTTGACGACCGATGCGCAGAGTGGGGTTCAGGGCCTGCATTGGATCTTGATAGACCATTGAAATCTGATTGCCACGTATCTCCCTGAGCTCCTTTTTAGGGCGGCCGACCAGCTCCTGACCCAGGAAGCGAATGCTGCCGTCCACGACCTTGCCGTTGCGGCCTAAAAAGTCGACCAGACCAAAGGCGATGGTGCTCTTACCGCAACCGGACTCGCCCACCAAACCATAGGTTTCACCCTGATTGAGCCAGAAGTTAACACCCCGCACGGCAGCCACATCGCCGTGCCGCGTTTCGTAGGAAATGGTCAGATTCTCCACCTCCAGCAATGGTGCTTCAGCGTCGGTCGACTTGCTAGGCATCATCTTCCTATCCAGTTTATACGATTCAGTATATGGGTGACTGTTTGGCTACTGATAGCGATTCATCTCCTCGCGAAGTCCATCGGCCAAAAAGTTAAGCCCTACAACCAAAGATGCTATCGCCAGGGATGGCCACAAAGCCGCCCAGGGACTCCCCATCATGATGAACTGCCGGCCCTTAGCAACCATGGACCCCCAATCCGGTGATGGCGGCGGCAACCCCAGTCCCAAAAATCCCAAGGTGCCCATTGCGAAGATGGCATAGCCCACCCTGAGCATAGCGTCAATGATTACCGGTCCGCGGGCATTTGGCAGAATTTCCATGATCATGATGTACCATGCACTCTCGCCTCTGGTCACTGCGGCGCCCACATAATCTCGGGTCAGTATTCCCAGGGTCAGTCCTCTAACCAGGCGGGCAATGCCCGGCGCCCCCACGATAGCGATGGCGATCACAACGTTAATGGCCGAAGCGCCGATGGAAGCCACAATGATGAGGTAGAGCATAATTACTGGAATACTCATCATGGCGTCTAAAAAACGCATAATGATTTCATCCATCCAGCCGCCGTAGTAGCCTCCCATAAGCCCCAGGGCCGCCCCCACAATCAGCGATACCAGCACACCCCAAATGGCGATGCCGCCAGGTATCCAGAAGTTGTCGGTGCGGGGCAACACCACCCGCACCACCTACGATGCCAACGGCAAGCTCCTCACTGTCAC
>CAZXNP010000105.1:0-6979 GCA_964642035.1 uncultured Anaerolineales bacterium
CCCCCGCCCGGGGCCTCCTGGCCGGGCCGCCCCCGGCGGACCCGACCCGGGACTACCCCCCCCCCCCCGCCGACCGGCCGGAGGTGGCCCAACGTCCCTTGTGGCGACGGCTGCTGGCGGATTTCGCCACCGTCTGCCGGGCCGTCGCCGCAGCCCATGACCGCGGTGTCGTCCACGGCGACCTGACCCCAGCCAACGTGCTGACCGGCCGGCATGGCGGGCCCGCAGTGGCCGACTGGAGCGCCGGGGTGGTGCAGGGCACGCCGGAGTACATGGCCCCGGAACAGGCGGACGGCCCGCCGGATCCGCGGAGCGACGTGTTCGGCCTGGGGGCGATCCTGCATGAGATCCTCACAGGCCGTCCGCCCCACCCGTGGGCAAAGGGGCCGCGGCCGGCGGACTGGAGAGCTGCGGTGCGCCGGGCCCGAGTGACGACGCCACGGCAGGTGAGGGGCGCCACGCCCCGAGCCCTGGACGCCATATGCAGCCGGGCCCTGGCCAGGGAGCCCGGGCAGCGGTATGAGAGCGCCGCGGCCCTGGCCCGGGATGTGGAGTGCTACCTGGCCGGCGAGGCGGTGTCGGCGCGGACCGAGGCACCGTGGACCAGGGCATGGCGGCGGCTACGCCGGGGGCTGTGACACCACCAGGGCCAGCCCGGCACCCCGGACCAGCGCTGCCTCACCGGCCCCCCTCCAAGCGATGAAGCCACGCCAGTCTGCCCCTCAGCTTCCCCATGAGCCCCGGAGGCGAGGCATCATCGGCCAGAGGCCTGTCGCACCAGCGACCCACGGCCCTGTCCGCCGAGGAGGCGACCCAGGCCATTCGGATCGCGTCGTCGGTGCAGGCGGCGGCACAGTCACCGTCGCTGGTGCACGCCTCGGGGTGCTGGAGAGTGGCGAACTCCCACACAAGGCCGAGGCAGCCGTGGGGACATGCGTCCACGCACCGGCCGCAGCCAGTGCAGTAGTCGGAGACTACGGGCAGCCACTTATACCCACCAACGCCGCCGTTGCCGTCCACCGCCGGGGGGCTCGCTGTGCCCCCCGGCCCATCCCGCCCCCGTCGGCCTGCCCCTGCCTGGGAAACCATTAGGCGACATCATCGGGTTGAGCAGACCCGCCCCCCGCCGCCAAGGGCCCTGCCACCGCCAGCACCGACTTGGGCACCACGAACATCTCCTCGGGAGTCTGGGCGTCGCGGAGGCTGAACCAGCGGCTCACCATGAACCACACCAGCGGCACCACGCCGCCAACCACGAACAGCGTCGCCCCGACACCCCGGAGCCAGGTGTAGGTCTGGAAGGTTGACGCCTGGAGGTACGCCTGGGAGCGGGCAGCGGCCAGGCCATCGCTCATGGCCACGGTGAGTTGGTGTACTCCGGCGGGAATCAGGTCCATGACCACCATGAGACCCAGACCGATGTTCAGGGACCAAAAGGAGACCCTGAGAAGCTTCGGGTTCCAGCGATCGGGGCCGATGAGCCACCGGCCGCAGAAGAGCATGGCGGCAATGGCCAGGTTGCCGTAGACGCCGAACAGCCCTGAGTGGGCGTGATTCACCGTCAGGTAGGTGCCGTGCTGGAAGTAGTTGATGATCGGTAGGTTGATGGCGAAGCCGAAGACCCCCGCCCCTAGGAAGTTCCAGAAGTTGACCGCCAGAAGGAACATGAAGGGTGTCGCCAGGCCGAAAGTGGCCCTCGGCCCGAGCTTGTCCCGGAGCTGGGCGAAGGTGCTCTCAGGCATCTTGCGGAAACGCCACGCCCCCACAGTCAGGAGCACCAGGGGCGCCACCTGTAGGCTCGAGAGCACCCCCCCCAGGGCGATGGTCTCGATGGACTTGGCGTTCCAGTAAAAGTTGTGGGCGATGCCGATCAGACCAGAGCCCAGGAACAGAACCGAGGCCAGGTACACGACCCGAGCCGCCATTCGATGGGTCACGAACCCCATCAAGTACATGAAGTAGGCGAGGATTATCGTGGTGAAGACTTCGAAGAAGGCCTCGACCCACATGTGTAGAGTAACCCAGCGCCAGAAGTCGGCTATGACGAAGTTGGTGTCCGTCCGGGCAACGAAGGAGGCCGAGAACATGAAGATGATCCCGGCAATGGAGTACACCATCCAACTGGGCAGCGACCACGTCTGCCTCTGGCGCAACGCCGGCCATAGGCCCCGCACCACGATTATCATCCACACCAGGAAGGAGGCGTAGAGGAGTATGTGGTAGGCGCGACCGATGGTCATGAACTCCCAGCCCTGAAGGCCAAACCACCACGTCGTGCGCTCGCCGAGCACGCCGTTGATGCCAAGGGGAATACCCAGGGCGCCCCCGACAGCCACCACGGCGAGCATCCAGAACAAGGCGTTGATCGAGGCCAATTGTCGCCGGGGCTCGGGGCGGCAGATCAGCGGCAGCACCCAAATGGTGGCGGCGAACCAACAGACGCCGATCCACAGCACCGACACCTGGGTATGCCACGCCCGGGACACCGTCACCGGCAGCAGGCCGCTCACGTTGATGCCCAAGCGGGCGAAGATCCCCAGGAAATCCACCAATATCAGGACGCCAGCCAGGACTTGGATCAGGAACAGAATAGCCGCCACGGCGAAGAACTTGTAGGTGGCCTTCTGTGTCGGCGTGGGCCTGTAGTTGGTGACCAGCTCCGTCGTCGCCAGGGGCGGCAGGCGGTCCTTCTGAAGCTCGAACTCCTCGTCGGCATCCATCTTGCCGTAGAAGTAGAAGATGACGCCGATGGAGAGAATGACCACCAGCACGCCGATAACGCTCCATAGCACCAGCCCGCCATGGGGGGTATTGCCGGCCAAGGGGTCGTAGGGCCAGTTGTTGGTGAAGCTGTAGGTGAAACCCGGTCGCTGAGCGGCGCTCAGCCAACCGCCCCAGAAGAAGAACGACGCTAGCGCATCCGTCTCGCCGCGGTCGGCGATGTAGTTGGCGGGGGTGAAGGCCTCGGTGGCCACCAACTCACCCCCCTCGCCGAACATCTGGGAGTAGTACTCCTTGAGATTGGCGAAGGCATGGACCTGAGCATCCGTGAGAACGACGGCCCCAGGCGCGTACTTGGTGTCCCTGACCTCGCCACGGCTGGTGTAGAATTCGGCGTCGTAGCGATTCTCCTTCAACTCCTTCTGGACCAGGGCCTGGACGAAGGTCTGCCGCAGGTCGTCTTCGGGGATCCGCTCTTTCCACTGGGCATCGTAAAACGCGTTCATCCACACGGCCGTGCGGTTCAAGGCCTCAGCGGTGAAGTCGGGACCGCGCATGCCGCCGTCGCCCAGGAAGCTGCCGTAGTCCATCAGGCCATGGCGGAAGAACACTTTCTGCCCGGCCACGATGTCCTCGGAGGAGAAGACCACCTGGCCATCCTCAGACACGAAGTCGGCCATGGGCGGGGCGTAGGCATAGGTCTTGACTCCGATGTACCCCACCACGACGATGCTTATGGCAATGATCAGAGCGAAGACCTTCCACCAGTGCTTACGCTGGTCGATCCACCTGAAGATACTCATTGGTGAGACCCTCCTTGTCTTGGTCGCGGGTGATCGGATGGCTGAACATGAGGCCGCTGACGGCCAGAGGCACCAGGCCGTGAGCTGCCGAGTAGGCAAGCTGCGGGCCCCCCGGCCGCCTCGGCGAGGAGCCGGGCTATGGTGCATTCGGCAAAGACACCCTGGACCAGGGCCACGGCGCCGTCGAGCTCACGGCATAGCGGACACAGGCCAGCCCCATGGGGCGCCTCGTGGGCGTCGCCATGGGCTGGTTCTGGAGGAGAGTGCCCTCCTGGATCGCGGGCTCCGCGGCGGGCTGGGCAGCTGTCAATGCGCTGCAGCGGATCCACGGCGTTGACGACGTCGAGCACGGTGACCTCCTCCGGGGAGGAGGCCAGGGAGAAGCCTCCCCGCCGGCCGCGCCGGGAGTCGACGACGCCAGCCCGGGCCAGCATCTTCAGCACCTTGGCCAGATAGCTGGCCGGCACGCCAGTCGACTCCGCCACCTCCCTGGAGGTGAGGGGGCCGTCCCGGTACCCGGCAAGGCACACCACGGCGCGGAGGGCGTACTCGGCTGTTTGTGAGAGCATGGGGCGATGAAGCTATCCAGATCCGTATATCTCTATGTAACACCAGACCGGCGGCCAGGGATACATCGGAGAGTTAAACTGCGCTGCCGCCCCCCCGCGGCTGACATCCCGGAAGGCGGCGGCCGAGGGCTACCCTACGGCCACGGCTCGCCCCACTTGTGTCGGCCGCGGGGACAGCCGAAGCTGTAGGCGATCTGGGAGTAGATCGCCGCCAGGTGCTCGGCATCAGGGGTGGTGAAGTACAGGCTGGGGTCCGAGGCGCACTCGGCCAGGAGGGCCCCATTGATATCCTGGTCATTCCCCAGGCCGATTGTGTAGATGCGAATGCCGGCCTCCTTGGCCCCGCCCGCGGCACGGCGGACCGTCGTCTCCATGGTGCCGTCATCGGCGTAGGGCACCTGATTGGGCAGCCCGTCGGTGAGGAGCACCAACACGGGCGTGTTGCCCGGCAGCCGGAGGTCATCAGCCAGGGCCTCGGCCCCGCGCTCGAAGGCCAGGTCGAGGCGGGTGTGTTGCTGCTGCCGCTCCACCAGACCGTCGATGGCGGCCTTCAACACCCCGGGGTCGTTGGAGAGGCCTTGGGCAATCCAAGCCTCCCGGTTGAACCCCACGACGGCAACCTGGTCATGCTGCCCCTCGGCATTAGCCCCAAAGGTCATCAGGTCCAAGAAGCTCTTGGCCGCCTCTTGGGCTGCCGCCAGCTTCGTGCGGCTGGCGCCCGTGGGCCGGTTCATGCTAGTGGACAGATCCAGGACCAGGGCCACGTCGCTGAAGACCCACTTCAGAGTGCACTCCTCCCTGAGGAGCAGAGGCAGGTAGATGGGACCCGGCACAGGGGTGGCCGTCGCCGTTGCCGTCGCCGTGGCGGTGGGGGTATCCGTCGGCACGGGGGTGGCCGTGGGCACGGTGCAGTCCCCGGCCACGGTCACTGGGAACGCCGGCAGCTCCACCTCCCGGACGCGACGATCCGAGTCCACCAGGCGCGTGCGCCCGGCGATCTTCCAAGTTCCCTCCGCCTTTGGCCGGGCCTTGTATGTGATGGTGAGGGGCTCCAGGCGCTGGATGGGCATTCGCCCCCAGTGCCAGCTCAACTCCGCCCCCTCGGTGTTCGAGATGACCTTGTCGGGCTCCGGTTGCGCCGAACCCGGCACGTAGGCCAATCCCGCCTCCAGGGTCTGGACGATGTCGAAGGAATTGATGCGGAAATCCTCGTCCAAGGCCTCGATGTGTTCCTTGGTCCGATTCCGGAGGCGCCCCATCTCGAAGGCCTCCGTGTAGTTCCGCATCGTGCGCGGCATTTCCTTGGTAAAAGTACAGTAGTCGGCATTCCTCTCGGGACAACCCACCAGCAACTCTACCTTCTCGCGGTGAATCATGTTGGCGGCCGACCGCATCTTCTGGCCCTGCTCCGTGAAGATGTTCTTCGTGCTGGCGAAGAAGATGATCAGCTCGCAACTGCGGTCGCCGTCGTCGTCGGCGTCGGTTTCACGCTCCTCGCGCAGCATCCGGAGGGCCTCCCGGGCGGCCCCCTCCACGTCGCCGAAGGGGTCATGGCCCACGGGCGGCTCGTTCAGAGGCCCCCGGGCCCGGGCGATGCTGTCGGTCATGTCGAGCTTCCGCACCACCACGTTGCGGTTGTAGTGAACGACCCCAACCTTGATGTCCCAAGTGTCCTCGTAGCGCATCAGGGCATCCAGGGCCTGGGTGGCCGCCTCGTCCATCCACGGCGCCTCGAAGGCCTTGTCGATCTGCACGAACACGACGTTGACGCCATTGGGACACAGAGCGCAGATGGGCGCCACCGGGACCTGGACCGCCACCTCATCGCACAGGCGGACCTGATCCGCGCTCAGGGTCGCGGTGATGGTCCCCGTGCACGGGCTCAGGTTGGCGGCGGGGGTTGCATCGGGACCGGCCACGGCGGCCTGCAGGCCAGTCGAGCCGGCGCCGGGCGCCACCAGGGCGAGGGTGGACAGGCCGGCGACAAAAGCGGCGGCCACGAGAAGGGGCAACGGATTCCGGCGCATCGAAGGGTCCTCCTGTCCCGACCGGCGGTCGGGACCTGGCCGCGCGCGAGAGGCGCGGCGCGGGCGCGGACGATGGGACCCGTTCAACGATCGAAGCCACGGAGCAACCACGTGGATGGCGGGGCGGCCGCGGGCCGGACCCAGGCCGTGGGCGGCCCTGGTTCCGAGGCCAGGTTAACTCCGGGTCGTCGGCGTGTCAAAGACATTGGCCGGAGGCGGACGCCCCCATTGACGACCCGCCCCTGCGGCCGCTGGCCCGAGGACCGGCTACCCGACAGTGGCCCGTAGCCACTCAACGAGGAGGCGCACCCCAAACCCCGTGGCCCCCTTGGCCACGTAGGGCACGTCTTCGGCGTTCCAGGCCACCCCCGCGATGTCGAGATGAGCCCACGGGTAGGCCACGAACTCCTCGAGGAACTTCGCGGCGAAGATGGACCCGGCGCGGCTCCGCCTCGTTATTGCAGAGAAAATACGCCATTGGATACACCAGGGCTTCGCGGTTGATCGACTTGATGGCCGCGGACGGTATTCTCGGTGAGTACAGGAATGCTCAGGCCCGCGAGGTTCTGATCACTCCGGAAGAATTCGACGCACGCCAGGACGGTGGCTGACCTCGACTACGGGAGGTGAGATCATGATTCCGACGCTCTGCCAAACGGGGGCGGACGCCAGTTGGATCGGTCCCGCACCGACGCTGATCGCGTTCGGGCTGATGCTGTTCTGGGCCGGAATGTTGTGGCTCAAACAGCCGGTCAAGCGGCTCTCTTTCAGGCTGGCAGGGGTGTTCTTCCTGGTCATCAGTCTCTCGATGTGGCTCCGCCTCGAGGGGGGCCGCGGGCGGCCGCGAGGCCAGGAAAGA
>CAZXNP010000106.1:0-6971 GCA_964642035.1 uncultured Anaerolineales bacterium
GCCCTCGCACGGCGCCGGGCCGACCCCCGCACCCGTTCCGAGGCCGTGCGCCGCCGAGTGGCCCGCCAGGGCCCAGCCGACGCCCAGCGGACCACTCCGGCCGCAGCTCGCCGAAGGCGCCAGCAAGAGCTCCTGGGCCTCCCGCCCTTGCCCACCACGACCATCGGTAGCTTCCCCCAAACGAAGGAGGTGCGCCTGGCTCGGTCGCGGCACAAACGGGGCGAGATCTCCGGCGCCGAGTACACCTCCTTCCTCGATACCCAGTTCCAGGCCGCCGTCGCCCTCCAAGAGGATCTAGGCCTCGACGTTCTGGTCCACGGCGAGTTCGAGCGCAGCGACATGGTGGACTACTTCGCCCAGCGCCTGGACGGCATGGCCTTCATCGAGGGCTGGGTCCAGTCCTTTGGCACCCGCTGCGTGCGCCCGCCGGTCATTTTCGGCGACATTGTCCGGCCAGCCCCCATGACAGTGGACGTGGCCAAACGAGTGCAGTCGATGACCCAGCGGCCGCTGAAGGGCATGCTCACGGGTCCGGTGACGATGCTGATGTGGAGCTACCCCCGGGCCGACATTCCGCGCCCCGAGGTAGCCGCCCAACTTGCCCTTGCCATCCGAGACGAGGTTGCCGACCTCGAAGCTGCGGGCATCCGCATCATCCAGATCGACGAACCGGCCTTTCGGGAGGGACTCCCCCTCCAGCGCAGCGACTGGGACGAGTATCTGGACTGGGCCGCCAGGGCCTTTCGCCTGGCCTCGTCGGGGGTAGAGGACGAGACCCAGATCCACACCCACATGTGCTACAGCGAATTCAATGACATCATGGCCGCCATTGCCGCCATGGATGCCGACGTCATTTCCATTGAGAACTCCCGATCGGCAGGGGAGCTCCTCGACGCCTTCCGCGACTTCGACTACGACCGCTGCATCGGCCCCGGGGTCTACGACGTCCACACCGAGCGGGTGCCCACGGTCGGCGACATGGAGGCCCTCATCCGCCGCTCCGCCCAGGCCATCAAGCCTGAGCTCCTCTGGGTCAATCCCGATTGCGGCCTCAAGACCCGGGGCTATGCAGAGGTGGAGCCGGCCCTGGCCAACATGGTGGCGGCCGCCAGGCTGGCCCGGGCCGAGTTGTTCGACAACGCCGCGAGGACGGCCTAGCAAGGGTACCGAACCTAGGGGGCCGGCCCCCTAGCCTCGGGGTCGGGGCGGTGGTCCCGACACTGGGTCCGCCGCTTCCGCCGGCATGCCCCCCTCGAGGCCTGGAGCCACCACGGCCGACTCCTCGTGCCATGACGGCCCGAGCGCCGGCGCTACCGGCCCTGGTGGCCCCACCGGTGCGCGGGGCCGCCGGGCCAGCCACAGTCCCCAGGCCAGCCCGGGCACCATGATGGCCACGGACACAACGGCGATGGCGTGCTCCGGGGACAGGCCCCCTTGGTCCAGGGCCAGGCCAGTGGTCCAGGCTCCCACTGCGTTGGCCAAGGTGAACAAGGCAAAGTCGGTGCCGAAGACGCGGCCCCTCACCTCCCGGGGAACCACCTCAAGGAGCAGGTGCGTCGAGAAGACCCACACCACGCCACCCCCGACGCCTCGAAGGGTAAAGCCTATCAAGGCGATGGGCAGCCATGGCAGGGGAGCCACCATGGCAATGCCAGCCCCGGCAACAATGTACGCCGCCGCGATGGCCGCCAAGAGCGGACGGTGTCGGTCGCCGGTGAAACGGCGAGCCACAATGGGGCCGATTCCGGTGCCCAGGCCCACGACGGCGTACATCCAGCTGAGGGCCACGGCGCTTCCGGCGGCCGAGTACACGTCCTCGGCCAAGGCCACCTGGAGAACGGCGAAGGTGCCGGACACGGTGACGGCCACGGCGGCCTTGTTGAGCACGATGGCCAGGATCGTCTTGTGCCGGGCCAGGTAAGCGAGGCCCTCGAGGTAGTCCTGCATGACTCGCAGGGCCGACGTCGCCGCGCCCGCGGCCCGGGCCGGTCGCCCTCCTAGACCCCACAAGATGGCGGCCGAAGCGACGAAGGTGGCGGCGTCGACCACGAAGGCTTGATAGATGCCGAACCGGCCAGCCACGATGCCGCCCAGCGCCGCCCCCAGGGCGAGCATTACCGACCATGTGGCCGACGTCAAGGCGTTGGCGGCTCCAAGCTCCCGGCGGGACACGAGCTCCGGCAGCAGGGCGTCCCGGGCTGGGAAGAACACGCCGCTCAGGCCGAGCTGGAGGGCACTCAGGCCGTACAGGAGCCCGACGTCTCGGGGATCGCGGACCGCCAAGAACCCTAGAGCCACCAAGGCCCTGGCAATGTCCGACGCCACCAAGAGGGTCCGGCGATCGAAGCGATCGGCCGCCACGCCCCCGAAGGGTCCGACGAGGAAGGGCGCCAGCATGCGCACCACGAACAAGGTGCCGATCGCTTGGCCCGACACCCCCGTAAGGCGCGCCACCAGAATCGCCGAGGCGATGAGGTTGAACCAGTCGCCGAGGAGGGAAACGATCTGCCCGTACCACAGTCGGCGAAAGGCGGCATTGTGGCGAAGCAGCTCCAGGTAGCCGGCCGGAGGGCCGCCTTCAGGGCCACCGGACGGAGGATTGTCCTTCAGGCCCGACCTGCCACCTCGCCGCCGTCGGCGGCGCCCTCAATGCGGCCATATGCCTGGGCGGCAGCGGCCCGGGCCGCCTCGGTCTTGGACGGTCCCTCCCCGGTAGCCCACGTGCGGTCCGCCACCCGCACCTCCACCACAAAGCGCTTGTTGTGGTCCGGACCCCGCTCGGCCACCGTCACATACCTCGGGGTCTCCTGCCATAGCCGCTGGGTCAGTTCCTGGAGGCGGCTCTTGGCGTGCTTGGTGGTTCCGCCGCGAAGCATGTCGGGCAGCTCCGCCGAGAAGAACGACATTGCCACACCGGCTGCCGCCTCCAAACCCTGGTCCAAGTAGATCGCCCCGACCAGAGCCTCGAAGGCATCACACAGCATCGCCGGCCGTTCGCGGCCGCCGCTGGCCTCCTCGCCGCGGCCCAGACGCAAGAAGGCGCCCAACTCGATGCTTCGGGCGAAGCGGGACAGCGCGGCCTCGCACACCAGCTGAGACCGCAGGGCAGTCAACTCGCCCTCCTGGGCCCGAGGCAAGACCCGGTATAGATAGTCGCCCGCCACGAAGTCCAGCAGGGCATCGCCCAGGAACTCGAGGCGCTCGTTGTCCTCGGCGTCGGGGGCGGACCGCTCGTTCAGGAACGAGCGATGAGTTAGGGCGCTGCGCAGCAACCTCTGGTCGTCGAAGGGCCGGCCCAAGCGGGTCTCCAAGTCGCGTGGGCTACGTCCTTCAGGCACTCGTCCCCACCGACCGAAACACGAGGCATGCGTTGTGGCCACCGAAGCCAAAGGAATTTGACATGGCCACCCGGATCGGCCGGTCCACGGGCCTCGGAGAGTTGGGAACGTAGTCCAGATCGCACTCCGGGTCCGGGACTTCGTAGTTGATGGTCGGCGGCAGAATGCCGTGGCCTATAGCGGACACGGTAATCACCGCCTCCACGGATCCGGCGGCCCCCATTAGGTGGCCCAACATGCTCTTCGTCGAGCTCACGGGCACCCGGTGGGCGTCCTCACCAAACACGGTCTTGATGGCCCGAGTCTCCGACAAGTCGTTGAGCTGGGTGCCCGTGCCGTGGGCATTGATGTAATCCACCGTGTCGGGAGTAGCGCCGGCCTTCTTCAGGGCCAAGGCCATGGCTCGGGCGGCACCGTCCCCATCGGCGCTAGGGGCGCTCACGTGGTATGCGTCGGCCGTTGTGGCATAGCCAGCGAGCTCCGCCATGGCCCGTGCCCCCCGCCCGGCAGCATGCTCGGCCGACTCCAGCACCAGGACACCAGCACCCTCGCCAAATACAAAGCCATCCCGCAGGGCGTCGAAGGGACGGCTCGCGTGGGCCGGGTCGTCGTTGCGGGTGGACATAGCGCCTATACGATGGAAGGCGGCCAGGGCGAAGGGGGTTATGCCGGCCTCGGAGGAGCCGGCGAGCATCACGTCGGCGTCGCCGCGCCAGATGATCTCCGCGGCCTCCCCGACGGCGTTGGACCCCGTGGCGCACGCCGACACGACACAGAAGTTCGGCCCCCGAGCCCCGAAGGTGATGGCCACCTGTCCCGAGGCCATGTCGGGCAGCATCATGGCTCCGGTCAGGGGGGGCACCCGCATCGGTCCTCGGGCAAACAAGGCTTCAAAAGCCGTCTGGATCGTCTCCAAGCCGCCGATGCCACTGCCGATGATTACCCCCACGCGATCGGCATTATCGGGGCCGATGAAGAGCTGCGCGGAATCGATGGCCTGCCGCGACGCCGCCACGGCGAACTGCACGACGCGATCGAAGCGCCGGGCGTCCTTGTACTCCATCCAGTCCCGGGGCTGGAAGTCATCCACCTGGCAGGCGATCTGAACCGCGTATTCGGCTGGGTCGAAGCGACTGATCCGAGCCGTGGCCGAGTCAGCCTTCATCAGCCCAGCCCATAGGGCTTCGGGACCGATGCCGAGGGGCGCAACGACCCCGAGGCCGGTGACAACCACCCTCGGCCTACCGTCTCGGTCAACCAAAGTGCCGCTCCTTGTCTATCTCGCGTCCGATAGGACCACCGATGTCATTCAAGGTGGACCCCCTCCCCCGTCCGTACGACTCCGATCTCCTGCCCCCAATCGCCCCCTTCGGCGAGATCCGCGGCGAAGGCCTGGGCCCGCGCCGGCGCCACCGCCACCAAGAGCCCACCGGAGGTCTGAGGATCGAATAGTACCTTCGGCCACGGCGCCGGCGCCTCCATGGCGCCAGCGGCGGACGGGAAGCCCGCCATGTTCCTAGCGGTCCCCCCAGGCACGCTGCCGGCGGTGGCGTATTGCATCGCTCCCGGAAGCACTGGGATGTCGGCCAGGCGTAGGTGGAGGGCTACGCCACTGTGGGTGGCCATCTCTGCCGCGTGGCCGACAAGGCCGAAGCCCGTGACGTCGGTCACCGCATGGGCGCTGGCGCGAGCAGCGGCCCGCGCCGCACCGCGGTTCAATCGCCGCATGGCGGCCACGGCGGTGGCGACATGCTCGTCGGCGGCGGTTCCCTCCTTGAGAGCCGTTGTGATCACTCCGGTACCAATGGGCTTGGTGAGAAAGAGACGATCTCCCGGCCGGGCTCCATCTTTCCTGAGAATGGCGTTGGGCGCCACTTTGCCCACCACCGCGAGTCCGTACTTCGGCTCGCTGTCGATGAGGGTGTGCCCCCCCGCCACAACGCCACCGGCCTCCCGCACGGCCTCGGCACCCCCTACGACAATAGCTGTGATCACCTCCGGCGCAAGGTCCGCGGGGAAGGCGGCCAGGTTCAAGGCCAGCATCACTTCGCCGCCCATGGCGAACACGTCGCTCATGGCGTTGGCCGCCGCCACGGCGCCGTAGTCGTATGGATCATCCACCACGGGTGGGAAAAAGTCGGCGGTCACAACCAAGGCCATGTCCTCGGCGACACGGTACACAGCAGCATCGTCAGCCGTTCCTAGGCCAACCAGCAGATCCCCGTAATCGCTAGCGGGGAAAAGCGCTGCTATGGGTCGCAGGACCTGCGCCAGGGCCGCCGGGCCCATCTTGGACGCTCACCCCGCGCAGGCGGCCATCTCCGTGAGGCGGATTTCGGCCGACGTTTTCCCTACCTTGGATCGAACCACGGCGTTGCTCCGTTGTCGGGGCCGGCGGCCATTCGAGTTGCCTGCAAGGCCAGGCCTTGGACTGAGCTAGATCTTCAGCCCAGTGCCAGTGAGGGGCACGACGATTGACTCGCCACTCCGGATCTGCTTGTCGAGCTTAACCACCCCCGCCACCGCTACCGCCGCCGTGGGCTCCACGAACCAGCCGACATTGGCCATGAGGGCTTGGGCTCGGGTGAGCTCCATGTCGCTCACCGTCAGCATGGCACCCTTGGTGACGCGCATGGCGGCCAAGACCTCGGCGCCCCGGGGCGGGTCCGCGATAGCCACGCCCCGGGCCACGGTCTTGCCGGCTCCCCCCGGGTTCGTGGCGTCCGCGCCGCGATTGAAGGCATCGTAGATGGGCGCGCAGGCCCTGGACTGGACCCCGAAAAACCGCGGCAAGCGCTTGATCAGCCCTGCCGCCTTCAGCCGCAAGAACCCGTGATACAGGCCCAGGAAAAGCACCCCTTGGCCGATAGGCAACACCACGTTAGCCGGCCCCTGGCGGCCCATGCCCTCCCATACCTCGTAGGCCATCGTGGCCACCCCGGCCATGAAGTACGGGCTGTAAACGTGGCTCGCATACAGCTGCGTCTTCGACACGGCGGCCATCGCCAACTTTGCGGCCTCGAGCCGAGTCGACGCCGACTGATCGACGGTGGCACCGTACACCTCCGCCTGACGCAAGGCCCCTGAAGTAGCGTCCTGCGGCACGAACAGCTGCAGGCCAATGTTGGCCCGCCCCAGATAGGCGGCCATGCTGGCGCCGGCGTTGCCGGAGGAATCTTCGACCACGACCCGAGGGCCCGACTGGGCCAGGGCGGTGGCCAGCACGGCTGACCCCCGATCCTTATACGACCCCGTGGGCTGTAGGAATTCGAGCTTGAAGTGGATCGGCATGCCGACGAGGGATAGGGCTACGAGGGGCGTGCCTCCTTCCCCCAGGGTCACGGGTGGCGCCTTGGCATCCGTAACCAGGGGCAGCATGGCCGCGTACCGCCACACCGTTCGGTCATCGCTAACTACCGCCCCCGGGTCGAAGTCCGGCAGCACGGGGCTAAAGGGGCCGCCGCACTCACACCGGAACACAGCCACGTCGGCGGCCACCGACGCCCCACAGCGGGGGCATTCGAACCTGTGCTCATGGGCCTTCCGTCCCCGACCGCCGCGTCCCTTGACAGCCTTGGCCTTTGATCCGCCGGCCTTTGCGGCTTTGGAGGCCTTTGTGGCTTTGGTGGCCTT
>CAZXNP010000107.1:0-6963 GCA_964642035.1 uncultured Anaerolineales bacterium
CGATGGTGAGGGGCGTGACGTTGGTCTGGCTGCGGCAGTAGGGCGCCCCGGTAGCGGCTTCAGTGTCGTATGTTGCGCCGACGGCGATGGAGTTGGAAATGCACGCCGGCGACGATACCTCGTCGGGGAAGCCGTTGTTGCCGGTGGCCACGAAGATGGTCACCTTGCGCGCCATGAGGCGCGCGAAGGCCTGTTTCATGGCCACGTTCTGGTCGTCGCAGTTCACCCCGCGGCCGGCCCCGCCTCCCAGGCTCATGTTCACGACCCGGATCTTGTACTGGGCCTGGTGGCGCATGACGAAGTCGAGACCGCTGATAATGTCCCGAGTCGCCGCCGTGCCGGTGTCCCTGAACACCCTCACCGCCACGAGGTCAGCCCCGGGGGCGACGCCTGGGGAGCTTACCCGGCCGGGGGACAGGATGATGCCGGACACTGCGGTGCCATGGCCGTACTCATCTTGCGCGTTGTCGCTCTCTCCCGTGCCGCTCGGAGCGCAGCTCCGGGTGGCGCTGGCGTAGCAGTGTTGCGCCAGGATCTTGCCCTCGAAGTCCGGGTGGTTGTTGTCGATGCCGGTGTCCAGCACAGCCACCGTGACACCGTCGCCTGAGATGCCATAGCGAGCGAGGACCACGTCGGCCCTCACCGACGGCACCGCCTCTGCGAGGCGCGGGGCGAGCAGTGGCCGGTACAGCTCGTCGCGCTCCACTGCCGCCACGAGGGGATGGGAGGCCAGCGTCACGAGGCCGCGGCCGCTGACGGTGCCGGCCACGATGGGCAGGAGGGTGGGGCGGCTGACCAATTTGAATTCGCCCGGTGCGAGGCTGGCCAGCACGGCCGCCTGGGCACTCGCCGCCGCCCGGGCCATGACGCTGTCTGGTGCGCTGGGAGCCACGCCGTCCCGCAAGGTGACGACCACCTCCGCCCGGCCACTTCGGGCTATGGCATCGAGCACCGTGGCGCTGACCCTGGCGGCGCCGGGGTTTGGCCTGGGGGGCACCGCCGGTCCGGCCTGGGTGGGGGCGGGGCCGTCCATTGCCGCCAAGGCGCCGAAGGCGATCAATACGATGATCTTCTTGAAGTAGAAGTGCGCCCCGGTGCCCTGGCCCCGGCAGGGATTTGCGCTCAGCCGCCGCAAGGGGTGTCTCATGGGCCGTATCTCATTCTTAGCTCTCCTGGCCGGTCGCCCGACGTGAAGGCGCCCACGGCCGTCAGCGACTCTTGCCGTGTCGGCGGAGTGTACCGGCGCACGCTGTGGACCGCCAAGGCCCCCTCGCCACGGCCCCGGCGGCTCGCCACGACAGGCCTTCACAAATTGACATAATAGGTCTTGACAGATGACCAGGCCGTATGATAGAATCGCCGCGCGTTCGGCGCCCTATGAAGGTGCCCACCGGGGGGCGTCGCCCCCTTCGCACGCCCGGAGGACCGCCAACTAGCCCGTAATACCCCGCGATGCCTCCCACCGCGCCCGACCCCGGGCGCGGGTGCGTGCCTGCGCTTCCCAGCCCCCGTCGCGGACAGCCGCCGTCGAGCACGTCCACAGCCGTGGGCCCAACACGGCCCGGCACGGGTGCGCGCCGCGGGCCGGAGCTCGAGAACGCACCGTCCAAGGCAGCCTAGGAGCGATAAGACGTGTTGCCCGAAGTGGCGCAGGAGGAGGACATTCCGGTCCACCTCGCGCGCCGCACTTACGATTTGAGCGGCATAGAGTCCGACGACACAGTCAGCCTGTACCTCCGCGAGGTGGGCAACATCCCGCTTCTTTCGGCGGAGCAGGAGGTCGACCTCGCCCAGCGAATAGAAAACGGCGTCGCCGCCCAGGCGATGCTGATGGCCGGTGCCCAAGGTCGCTCGCGGCGCAAGCTGGAGCGCTTGGTGGAAGATGGCGAGCTGGCACGGCAGCACCTGACCAAGGCCAACAGTCGCCTCGTCATCGCCATGGCCAAGAAGTACATGAACCAGGGCGTTCCGTTTCTGGACCTAATCCAGGAGGGCAACCTTGGCCTCATGAAGGCCGTCGAGAAATTCGACTGGCGGCGAGGATACAAGTTCAGCACATACGCCACCTGGTGGGTGCGCCAGGCCATCACCCGGGCCATCGCCGACCAAGGGCGCACGATCCGTGTCCCGGTCCACATGAGCGACCGCATTCGCCGCCTCGGCTACATCAGCCGCCATCTGGAGCAGATTCTGGCCCGGGACCCCACACTGGCAGAGGTGGCGGCCGAGGCCGGCATCTCCGAGGACAAGGTGCGCTGGATGCTCCGCATCGCACGGTCGCCCCTGTCCCTCGAGAAGCCTGTCGGGGAAGATCGCGATTCGGAGTTCGGCGACTTCATCGAGGACGACGAGTTCCCCGCTCCTCCCCAGGCCGTGGCCGCGGACTTGCTGAAGGAGGAGGTGGGGGACATGCTTCACGCCCTCAACCCCCGGGAGGCCAGGGTCCTCGAGTTGCGCTTCGGTCTCTTGGACGGACGGGCCTACACCCTCAAGGAAGTCGGCGAGAAATTCGGCGTCACGCGAGAGCGGATCCGGCAGATAGAGACGGAGGCGCTGGCGCGGCTGCGCTGCCCTTCGCGGGCTGGGAGGCTCAAGGACTTCCTCGCCGATTGACCCACGCCCACCGGGGCGGACGACAGCGAGGAAGATGATGGAGCCAAGACCCCCGTCCCACTCCGCCACGGAGACCGTGGAGGTCGTGATGCCCGGGGACACGAACCCGCGGGGCACCATGTTCGGCGGCCGGGTCATGCAGTGGATCGACTTGGCGGCCTCAATGGCTGCCCAGCGCCACTCACGCCAAGTGGTCGTCACTGCCGCCATCGACGCTTTGGCCTTCAGGGCCCCGATAAACATGGGGGAGTACGCGGTGCTCCGAGCTGTCGTGAACCGCACCTGGACGACCTCGATGGAGGTCGAGGTGCGGGTGGAGGCCGAGCATCCCCTGACCGGGCGCCGCCGCGACGCCGCCGACGCCTTCCTGACCTTCGTGGCCTTGGATGAGGAGGGGCAACCCACCGAGGTCCGACCGGTCGCCCCAGAATCCGAGGACGAGTGGGCTCGGTGGCACGCGGCGGAAGAGAGGCGAAGGGTGCGGCTGGCGGCACGGTGATACCGGCCCCCGCGGCTGGCATCCGGAGCCGGCAGTCAGTAGAATTCTCCACGACATAAATGGACGAGCCGCCAAGTACCGATCCCGCTCGACGGGATCCGATCCGAGCCGGAGCACAACTCACCGGCTCACCCTCCGTCCCCGGGGACCCGACGGCCGCGCCCTCCGTGCCGCCGGCCGTGGCGGCGGCCTTGTTGCCCGCCGTCTTGCTGCACCCCCAGCGGACCTCTGCCCGGTCTACCTGGCCGAGGCCGTGGCCGACCACGTGAGGCATCTGGCTGCCGTTGTCCTGGCCGCGGGCCAGGGCACGCGGATGAGGTCCACTGTCCCGAAGGTTCTGCATGCCGTCGCCGGGCGACCCATGTTGAGGCATGTCCTGGCTGCGCTGGAGGAAATGGCCGCGGCCCCCGACCCAGTGGTGATCGTGGTCGGTCCCGGTGCCGACGAGGTCAGGGCGGCGGTGGGTAACAGCCCGACCTTCGCGGTGCAGACCATGCAACTCGGCACCGGCCACGCGGCCCTTGCCGCCCGGGATCAGTGCGCAGGGATGGCTCCGGCCGTCCTCGTGCTGTGCGGCGATGTGCCCCTGATAACGGGGGCTGTGCTCGATGACCTGGTGAAAGCCCACAGGGGCAACCCCGGGGCCGTGGCCACCGTGCTGACGGCTAGCGTGGCGAACCCGGCTGGCTACGGCCGAGTCGTGCGCGATTCCGACGGCACCGTGCGCCGAATCGTCGAAGAGGCCGAGGCCGACTCCCGTCTGGCCGACAACCTAGAGGTCAACGCCGGCATCGGCATCTACAACGACGAGTGGCTCTGGGGTGCCCTTGCCGAGCTGGCTCCAGCCTCCTCGGGGGAGATCTACCTCACGGACCTTGTAGAGCGGGCCGTGGCCGAGGGGCTGGTGGTGGCCGCCCACGTCACCACTGATCCGGGCGCCGTCTTGGGCGTCAACGACCGCCTTGGCCTGGCTTTGGCGGAGGCCCGGATGAGGGACCGCATTCGGCGGCGCCACATGGCCGCCGGGGTCACCATCATCGCGCCGGACTGCACCTGGATCGACGCCGAGGCGTCGATTGGCGCCGAGACCGTGCTCTGGCCCAACACCTATGTCCTCGGAGCTTCGCGCGTTGGCAAGGCTTGTGTCGTCGGGCCCGGCACCGTGCTTAGAGGGGCGCGCCTCAGCGACGGGGCAATGATAGAGCTCTCCGTAGCCGACGGGGCCGACATAGGGCCCGGTTGCCACGTGGGCCCGTTTGCTCACCTGCGCTCGGGTACCCGCCTCGATGCCGGGGCCCGGGTTGGCAGCTTCGCCGAAATCAAGGGCAGCCACCTGGCAGAGGGCGCCAAGATGGGCCACTTCGGCTACGTCGGCGATGCGACGGTGGGAAAGGGCGCCAACATTGGCGCCGGGACGGTGACCTGCAATTTCGACGGGCGCCGCAAGCACCCGACGATCATCGGTGCCGGCGCCTTTGTCGGCAGCGGGACCATGCTCGTGGCCCCGGTGACCCTCGGCGATGGATCGAGCACTGGTGCCGGCAGCGTCGTCGTGAGGGACGTGCCGCCGGGGGTGGTCGTCCGGGGAGTGCCCGCCAAGCCGCCGCCGTCACCGGAGTCACGGTCCGGCTCCGACGGGTCCGGCTCCGACGATGCCGGCTCCGACGGTGCCGGCTCCAACGATGGTCCCGGCGGCGATGAAGAAGCCGGGGAATCACGATGACGGCTGGCCTATGGCCCCTACTGGCCGCGGCGGTCGGCCTGAGCATGATCGCCTTGGCATCGGCCGCGGATGCGGTGCTGGCCGTGACGGGTCGAGCCTCACTGCGAGACCTGGCCAACGGCTCACCATGGCGCGATAAGGCCATGGGACGGTTGCTGACCAACTCCATCCGCACCTGGGCGACCCTGGTCCTCCTCAACAGCTTTGGGTTTCTCCTGGTGGGCGTCGGCATAGCCCTCGCCATCGAGGGCCTTGCGGCTGACGTCCCCGGGGCGGTTGCCCTGGGCATTGGAGTGGCGGCGGCCGTCGCGGCCGTGGCGGTAGCCTTCGTGGCGCCGAGGGTGCTGGCTCTGCGCCACGCGGACGTTGCCGCCTATGTGGTGGCCTTTCCCACCCATGTGGCCGCCAGTGTGTTGCTCCCAGCGGTTGCTCCCCTTGCCCGCCTCGCCCGACGAGTGAGCCGCAACGGCACAAACGACCTTGCCGGCGGTGCAGCCGGCCTCCGGGGCAACGACGTGCGCCATCTCATGGAAGGTGACGAAGACGCAACGTTGCTGGAAGACGACGAGCGGGAAATGATCGCCGGCATCTTCGAGTTGGGCGAGACAAAGGTGCGGGAGGTCATGGTTCCGCGAATCGACGTGGTGGCGATTCCCATGGGCGCCGACCTGGAGGAGGCCCTTGACACCATTATTGAGTGCGGCCACTCCCGGATTCCGGCGTACACGGACTCCATCGACGACATTGTCGGGGTGCTGTACGCGAAGGATCTGCTGAAGGCCTTCCGCCGCCGGGACTTCGATCCCGATCTCAAGGCCATGCTTCGGGACGCTTACTTCGTGCCGGAGTCGAAGCCCGTGGACGAGCTCTTGGGCGAGCTGCAGGCGGGCAAGGCCCACATGGCGATTGTCGTCGATGAGTACGGCGGCACAGCCGGCCTGGTGACAATCGAGGACCTGCTCGAAGAGATCGTCGGGGAGATCCAGGATGAGTACGACGAGGACGAGCACCGGATCGAGTTGGAGAGCGACGACGTGGGCGTGTTCCACGCCGGCGTCGACATCGACGACGTGAACAGGCTGATGCACATCGGGCTACCCACCCACGAGGTGGACACCCTCGCTGGCCTGGTGTTCGCCCAGCTAGGCAAGGTGCCTGAGGTCGGGGAGACAGCTGACTTCCCGGACGCGGAGATCGAGGTCATGAGCCTGGAGGGCAGGCGGATCTCGCAGGTCCGCGTTACCCGCAGGCCGGCGGCCGACGGGTCCGAGAACGGCTCCGGCGGAGAGGGAAGGACTTCAGATTCAGGGCACTAGTGCCCTGGTCGGAAGGCTTGCCCTGGTCGAAGAGCTACTGGGGCACGAAGCCTCGCCGGCTGCCCGGGACACGGTCAGACCCAGGGCGGGGGTGGGGCCTCGGAAGGCCGGAGCTGGGTGCCGCGGTGGGCGCCGGCGGCGCCAAGGCCACGAGGCACGCGTCGTCCCAGAAGGAGTCATTGTGCTTCACGGGCCACTCGGGCCAGCCCTTGGCGTACACCGTGACCAGGCCGGACCGGGCCACCGTAGCGACGGCCAGGCGCACCCACGTGTCAACGGTCATCGTGGGCGCAGACCAGACTACGCTCCCCGGGGGCGGCGACCCCATGCCCGCCGGCACGGCGCCTGTGGGGTCGATGCCCACCGCCATCCTGTAGTTGCCCGGCCGGGACGGGTCAGATAGGAACGTGCCTCGCTCGTCGCTCCAACCGTCGGCCTCGCCGCTGTACGCCATGCCGTACATTGAGAACGTCACTTCGGAGCCCGGCGCCACCCGGACCTGCTGGTAGACCCCCGCCGTGTGGGTCGCCCAAGTGCTGAACCACTTGATGGATTGGCCGCCGGAACGCACCCGCATCGGGTCGCCGCCAATGGCCACCTGCTCCACTTTGAACTCTGGCTCTCGATTCGTCCGCTCGTCGCCCCGCACAAACCAGGGGTGCCACCCATCCCCCACCGCCGACGACAGGCTCGTGCCCTCCCCCTCGGTCTTGTGGGAGCCGCCGTCGAAGGCCGGGGTCACGAGGCGGGTGGCCGCGCACCCTGCGGCCGCGCCCGCCCGCGGAGCGCGCGCGCGCGCCTACAGGCATTCG
>CAZXNP010000108.1:0-6896 GCA_964642035.1 uncultured Anaerolineales bacterium
AATAAAGCATATCTATATTTTTACGGGTAGTCATAGTTTTAAAACTGGAAATTATGGTCCCGATGGCCATGGCGTCTTCAATCACGCAGAATGGGAAAATATTAGTAGAAAATCTATTCCATTAACGATTATTCCCCACTATATACATGGCGATGATACGATTAGTATGGTGAAAAAGAAACTTGTTAAATATCTAAAATTAGAGAAATCTATTAAACAACTCTACTTATTTTCTATCAAACGGCAAATCTTAAATCCTACACTACTGTTTAATCAGCTTTCACAAGATAATCAATTTGATGTTACACATCAGAAACTCTGCCAATTTATGTCGAATATCATTGCTGAGGAAGGAAAAGCTTCTACAGAAACATGTGACGATTTATTTCACACAGTAAAGGACACATATGATTTTGACGATTTTCTTGCGCTTAATAACTTTGAATGGACCGAAGAGAGAAATATTACAAATCCCTTAGGACAAAAATTAATTATCAAACGAAAATACCCCTTTGTCGCAAACCCCTTTAATATCACTTCCCAAGATCCCATTATTTATAAAGATGTCACTAATATTCTCACAACACAAACAAGCAATCTTCTCTTTGAATATGGCGAACTCGAGGGGAATAATATTTTTGTTTGTTATGCCGATGAGGTCCTACAATACGCGGCATCCCAACCCGATTTGACGGAAAAATATATGATCTCGCTGTTTTTCCCCTTTCTCTCTTTTGTGGACCATATCCATTCTAGGTCGCAATTAAAGGAGCGAGCTCATTATCTATACGAAGATCAAAAACTATCAATTCAAGATAAATTCGAAGAGTATAATGCAAATGTAAACTTATTCTACGATATGTTCTTTACGCGAAAGAATGATCTAGAATATTTGGAACATACTCCGGGTATTTCCAATATTGAATTTACTATTCACCCCTTGTATAATATCAACTTCCCCCTTGAAATCTTGTTTAAACTCATACACTCAACGGAAGAAATCCCCATGATTAAATATAATCCGGGTAATAATCGCGAGAATATATATCGTTTTTATACCGATAAAATAGCCACCAATGGAAAGAAAATCCCATATTTATTCACTATTAATGGAAATAAAAAGGGCTTAATAATGAAGTTGACCAAGCTTATTGCAACAAAAAAGAAAGTTGGTTTCTATATATCCTTAGCACGCGAGAACAAAACCTACGAACTTATTTGCGAGTTTGAGATGAATGGGAATATTAATGTTCATTTTCAACTCAATCAGCCAACTTCTATAGATACAATTCAGGAGATCATACGAGAAGCCCTTAATGAACCAATACTTGATAAGATTAGTAGTTATCTTGAACAGAGTGGCTATAGCTATATTACTTTTAATACTTTGAGAGATGATAATATTGAGATTAAAAAAATCGAGTATATTTCAGCACTCGTCATAAAAAAAAATGTGCATTTGCGGAATCTTATTAAATGTCTTTCGTCTGTATTTAATGTCGTGGAAGGTGATCTCACAAAAAAAAGCGAACGTCTTTTTCTACAATATAAACGGGTATCCAACTATAATGAAATGGATAATAAAGAGGCCTTTATTAATGAATTGCGACGTCAAGGTATGCCCATCGCGCAAATAATAAATGAATTAGAGAGTAATTTTAAAATGACGGAACATGATGCCAAAATGAAAGTCGCAAATTGGGTTAGTAATGTTAAGACAGAAACTGGATTATTTGAAAACAAAGATATAAGTATACGTACTAATGGTGGATTCCCCATCATCATTAAGCGAAACAAACAGAACTTTCAAACCATGATTACCGTTGATCTTATTAATAATGTCCATTATCTACCCTTTATTCATATTTATATTGATTCATTGCTGCGGCTTATCACACAAAAAGGGAGTAGTGAACTGTCCATTGGCTCTATTAATAAGCTCTGCAAAGGTCGCAAAACGGAAGATCTACTTGCAGCAGAAAAAGATATACAGGCAGAAGTTGAGAAGGGATTGTTGGAGAGAAAAACAGCGGTTATTAATGATAATAAAGTTGTGTTTGTAGACGAGGAAGAAGGGCAACAGGAACAACAGGCCGCGTTGCTAGATTTGTTGTTAGGGGACGAGGATGATGATGATGATGATACGGATGAGGATTCGCTCGGTATTGAATTTGGGGACGAAATCGGTGAGGATTTTAGTTTATCCCCCGAAGCAGAAGAGACCAAAGAAGCGAGTCAGAAAAAACAGGCAGAAGTGTCGTTACAACAATCACCAGAATCCATTAGTCCACTGATACCATCCCTTTCTCCGCCATCGGGCGACGAATCTTCTAGCGACGCCGAGGTAGATTTAACCGGCATGCCTTTAAAAGGCGCCCAAAACATTTTCTTAAGTAAGAAATTACAATTAGAACCAACGCTGTTCTTAAAACGACCTCAGGGCAGGTTCACAGCTTACTCCAAAGCTTGTCCGGCACAATACGCCAAGCAACCCGTTATGCTGACTGCAAAAGAAAAAGCGTATATTGATACCCAAGATGCGAAAGCGGGGACAAAATCCTACGATGAACATATAACATATGGAACCGGCGATACAAAGTATCATTATATTTGTCCGCGCTTCTGGTGTCTAGGGGATGAGGAAGGAAAATCGCGCAGTATTTCTTTTAAAGAAATTAACGAAGGGAAATGTGGGGGATGGGATGCTTTGATTCCAGAAGGGAGCTCGAAAGTACCCGAGGGTGGGAGGATTTTCGAGTTTACTGATACACGTTTTCACAAAGAAAATGTGAAGAATAGCAATCTTTTGGTATACAAACCCATGTACCCTGGTTTCATTCCACCCCATAAACATCCTAATAATCTCTGTATCCCCTGTTGTTTTGGTAAACCGACGACAGCAGAAGGCTTTAAAAAACCTATTCCTTTTATGTATAAACCAGTTGGTAAACACAATAATGATGGGAAAATAGGCCCCGCCTATGAAACGACCAAAGATGGAAATATCAAGCTTGATACAATCGTCGGCGAACCGCAAATAAAAGAGGCGGCGGCGAAATCGAGAAAGACATATTATGAACAATGTAATCAAACGGAAGGCGAAGAGGGTGCGCCCAAAACGACAATCACAAAAAAAAAGGATTCGGCGCCTTTGCTAGAAAGATTTCCTTTGGACACGGATCAATTGGGATATCTACCCATCGCAGTCCAAAAATTCATGGGTTATAATTGTAGAAAAATATGTCAACATAGCGCAAATGATAAACAGTTAAAATTAAAACAACCATGCCTACTTCATAAAGGCATGATAAAATCCGAAACGCAATCCTTCTTGGCTTGTATCGCCGACATATATCAATATATACATGAGGAGCGGGATTTCGCAAAGCCAATTCCCTTACCTTCTGCACCACGCATGAATATAGATGATCTCAAAGCCATCATAGTAGAGAGATTGACACTCGATATTTTTATTACCTTGCAGAATGGCGCTCTCGTTGAGCTCTTTGCTGGAGAACAGTATGACGATGTCTCCATTGATTCTTATACCGATACGCAATTGTATAAAACCCTAGAGGGTGAAATGGAAACATCTGATTTTGCAGCTTATTTTAAACGTATCGTCTCAGCCTATGAGCACTTTATTCAGTATCTGAAAGATCCTTCCATCGTGATCGATTACGAGTATTTATGGGACTTTATCACCACGCCTATGTCAGACAAGGGAGGTGGACTTTTCCCCAAAGGTATCAATCTTATTATCCTTCGCAGTCCCGAGGATGATATTACAGATAAATTGGAACTCGTGTGTCCGACCAATCATTATTCCGCCAATGCCTATGATGTGAATAAAAGAATACTTATTTTATATAACAAGGGGAATTATTACGAGCCGATTTATAAATATACGCGCATGAGTAAGGATAAGTATGAAATCCGGAAATTATTCTATCTACCGGATATGCATAAAATTATGCCCGAAATAGAGAGAATTATGAGCTTTATTTGGCACAATTTAGTTACGAAGTGTAGACCATTACCCAGTATGCCCGAAAAATATAATAGTACTCTCTCTTTCAAAGAGAATATTAATGCTAGCAGTATTATTCACGAGATTTCCAAGGGTTTACTCGGTTATACAGTAACATCCCAAATTGTTAATTTTGAAACGAAAGTCATTGGGATCCTAGTGTCAAAACACGATGCGAAGGTCTATATTCCTTGCCGGCCATCGGGAATCATAGAAAATGTCCCTTATACATATGTGCACGATCCCAATATGTGGCAAAGCTATACAGTAACACGGGACCAGCTGTCCCATATTAGTGCCGCGACAAAAGGAAAGATACCCTGTCAACCCAAGATTAAAATTGTCGATAATAATATTGTTATAGGTATCCTTACAGAGACAAATCAAATGGTTCCTGTGAAACCGGAACCATATCAGGCGCCGGTGCAAAAAGGGGCCGAAGTGGATCATTTAAAAGTTATCCAGCTCCACTCATCGGGCGACCAAAATTTTTTGCAAATAGATGAAAATACATTAATGAGTAATGCCGTCGACGAAGAGAGAATAAAAATAGTAGAACAAATCAAACTGGAAAGTAACTTCTACAATATTTTTAGAAATCTTTTGCGCATCGTTCTTACAAATTTCGAACATAAGAGAGAAAAAGAGAATTTACTTGAAATTATCAACTCGCCAATTTTACTTTATCAAGATAAATTGCATAAAGTTAATACTTTATTACACTCGTTGCTCGCTGAGCGTGTGGAATTTTCCGATTTTGATATTTCTACTCTACATAATATTCGTTCTATCACACAATGTTTGGGTTTGGAACAGAAGAGATGCGATCGGGAGGAAATTTGCACTTTTTCAACAACAGGTAATACCTGTATTTTGCAATTACCAAAAAAGAACTTAATCAATGGCTCTGATAATGCCGTGACATATTATGGGCGTTTATCCGATGAGTTGATCCGCTATCCGCGCATTCAAACATATATTTTTAAGCCCAAGACCTTTCTCTCTTTCCAAGAGATTCATTACCAATTGCGGGAAAATGAAATTATTCTTCTCGAGGAAATTCTCTATGGTGATTATTTTGTTGATTTGGTTGCGGCGCCCCGTAATCCCTTTGTATCTAATCGAAACGTATATGACTTAGTAGAGCCACAAAATACTGTGCCATATAAATCGCGCTATAATTTAGATGTATTAATGCAATCTCGGGAAGTAAATAAATGTGTTATCGAACAAGGGACAAAACATAAGCTTTTTCTTGGACATTGGAAGGATGGTCGTCTCATCAGGGAACGCGTCATTGTTGAAGAAGACGGGAAGAAGAAAATGGTTTTGCGTTCCCACCGTGAGCCTCCAATATTGGAAGGTTTTGATCTGTTGGAATTCAAACATACCTTTAACTGTTCATGGGAGATTATGGTGTCCATATTGAGTGATTTTAAGGATACTACTGTACCAGTGGGTGAAATACGCCAAGTGTTACTAAGAGAATATGGGAAATTGTTTAAGGAAGGTAGGCGAGAACAAATTCTCGACCTTTTAAAGAAGGAAGGGAAGAGAGATCAAGTAACTGCGATTGAGGGTGGTACATCTATTGTTGATATCATCACAATGTCGAATTATTTTCTCTCTTTATTTGATTTTTTTATTCTTGCAAAGAATTATAAATTACCTTGTATGATCTTATGTCGTACCCATATTCCGACCTTTTATTCCGAGGTCGCATCGTTTATAGAGCCTCAGCATAGTGATTTTACCTACTATATTTTTAGTGGCACATATCATTTGGTAGATAGTAATCGTTCTCCCATTTATGGACTTATTTCAAAGGACGATTCGATTCGCATTCCGAATGCCTTTGTGTCCACCTATAATACATTAAAAGCGAATAATGTCACAACAGTAGATGAATTTATGGCGCAGGTTGCAGAGGGAGAAGAAAGAAAGGCGGCGGCGCGGAAGAAAATGAAGATAAAGAAGTTGAGGAAAAAAATAGTTGTGAAAGGAACCTAATTTTATAAGAGTATAGAGAGATTAATATAATCTTATAAAATGTTGAAAAGACTGCTTTCTACAATCGTATTAACCCTTTCTTTTTCCCCCAGCGCCGGTGTAAAAAATGTTGTTGGGTGGTTTGTAGGAAATAATAGCAAGCTAGAGAATTTTCCGTGGTCGTGTTATACACATCTCCATGATTATACCCCCGATGTGGATAAAAATGGATTTGCAAGCTGTAATAAAAATAATACGGCGATGATGTCGTGGATAGATACAGTTCATAAACATAATAAAAAGGTGATATGGGGACTGGGGTTAGAAGATATTCATAATGTTTTATGGGGTAATGATGGATGGATTGGTAGAAACTACATACATAGTATTGGTAGGGCGATGGAAGAATGTAATATTGATGGTATCGAAGTAGATTATGAATGGGCAGATACCGATTGGGGAAAAACGGGTATTATCCCCGCTCTAAAATCCACCAAATATACGGAATTTCTCTCTTCATTAAAAAAAAATATTGCTCCCCATCGGGAAGTTTCGGCCGATGTAAGTATCTGGGGTCTGGCGAAAGGCGAGTATGTGTTGGGTTTTTTCCCTTGGGTCAATGTAACTATGTTGAACAATGGAGAGTTTGATTATATTAATACCATGTCGTATCATTATGCGGATAACAAGACTTTATGGCCTTGGAAAAAGGATGGCTTGTTTCTCCATACGCTTTGGGGCATAGATAAAAAACGGGTAAATATTGGGGTCCCATATTATCATGTGAATAAAAACCCGAAGATGAGTAAACAAACAAATCGAAATTTAGGCGAGTGGATTAAAAAGGAAGGATGGCGCGGTGCCTTTGTTTTTGCGG
>CAZXNP010000109.1:0-6853 GCA_964642035.1 uncultured Anaerolineales bacterium
CGCGAGGGTCGCCGCGCACCGCGCCACGTGAGCGTCGTCATGCGGCCGTCGAGGCGGGCGTGGACGCCAATGGCCCCCGTGGCGTAGGCGCCGCTCGCCGCAACGTGGGGGCCGATGGTGCCGTCGGATCCGGGGCCGAAGGACGAGAAGGAGATGAGGTCACCCCAGGTGATTTGGGTTGTCTCCGTGATCGAGTCATAGCCCGTGGAGCCCATCTGCGTCGAGGCGGCCACCTTTATGCCGCTCTTGGGGTTCGGGTCGCGGATGCTGCCGTATCCTGGGCCGCCATTGCCGCTGGACCACAGATACGAGATGTTGGGATTCACGCTGGTCAGGTAGTCGACCAGACGCGACGTGTAGTCCCAGCCCTCGTGGAAATGGTTCTCCAGGCGATAGCTGTTGGACAGGACCTGAAGCTCATCGCCCGGACGGTCCTTTTCGTGGCCAAAGGCGGCGTAGATGTATGTGGACTCGCTGACCAGGGTGCCGCCGCGGCGTATTGCCACCACTTTGGCCCCCGGGGCAGCGCCAATGAGGAGGGTTTCGGGGGTTCCATCGCCGGGCAGGTCCCTGAACCGCAGGTTGACCCCCTCCGGCACGGGCACAACTCCCTGGCCGGCGATGTCCGAGGCGCACTCGTTGCCGTGATGCCCGGAGAAAGTGCCGATGAAGGCTACTACTTCCCCGGGGCCCGGCACGGGGGCCAGATCGCCCCACAGGTACGCCCCCGGCACCGGAGTGTCGCCGTCGGAGATCCAATACAGGAGCCCCCCGGACAAGTCGACCCAGCCATCGCCGTCCATGTCCCTGTAAGACAAGGGGCTGGCCTTTGACACCGGCTTCTCGTCGGTGAAGTCGTGGTCGTTATCGAGGTCCACGTAGACGGTGTCGTAGACGCCGCTGGTCGTTTGGTCGACCAGGAGAATGCCGGGGCGCTCGTTGTACAGGCTCACCAGGTTGGGGTCGGGGTGCAGTCCGAAACGGTAGATGCCGCTCCGGCTGCCAGTGTGGGAGGCGGCGGTCCACCACGGCACCCGGTAGTCGCACACCGGCGCGTCGTCGAGGACGTTCCCCGTCAGGACCCGACGGAAGCAAGCGCGGCCCACCAGGTTCCCGAGGTCGTCGAAGCTGCGGGTGGCCCTGGAGGTCTGGGTGGTGGCCACCACTCCGCCGACGCCGAGGGCAGTGTTTGCCGACCCCAGTTGGGCGTCCTGGACGTAGAGGTACAGGCCCTGGGCGTCCAGGGCTTGGGGCCAGCCGTTGTAGGGGGAGGCCGCATCGTCGATCACCGCCCAGGTGCCCTGGAGAGCGGGGGTGGCGAAGTCCACGCCGCTGTCGGACACGCCGGCCCGTACGCCTTCACCCCGCCAACCCTTGGCCCAGGCCTTGGCCGAGCCGTGGCCAGCCGACACGTCGTACCAACCCGCTGGGGCGGCGCCGGTGGTGGGCGTTGCCCCGGACCCAGTGTCCGCCGCCAAGCCCTCCGAGGCGGCGACCCTCGGCCTGGACTTGTCGGTGGCTAGGGGCGGCGCCGCCGAGTAGGGGACGTCGGCTGCCCTGAGGTCCGCCAAACGCCGTCGTAAGGCGGAGGCATCGTCTTGCAGGCGCTCGTCGGGTTCCCGGAATTCATCTGTGGAGAGCACCGGATGGGCGGCGTCCTCCACCAGGTCGACGGCCTCTATGGATGTCACCTTTGGCAAGGCCCGGACGTCGAGGCGCGCCAGGGTGACGACTCCTCCCAAGGGCCACGCCGTGGACACCCACGCCGACGCGATGCCGTCGAGGTCGATGGGTCCGCGGCTCCGGATGGCCACATCGACAGTGCTCGGCCGGCCGCCTCGGGCGGCAGCCACGGCGTCGGCCAGGCTGGAGTCCAGCTTCGCCGCTGCCGTAGCCCAGGCTGGGTCAGGAATCCCCGCCCCTGGGTTGGGCGGTCCGGCGGAGGGCGCCAAGGCGGCCAAGGGGCCGGCCGTCAAGATGGCGAGGGGGGCCAGGAGGACCAGGGCGATCACGGCCGCCCGGAATGGGGAGAAGGGCGCGGGGCGCGGCATGATGGGGCTCCTTCCACTGGGGTGGAGCCACAAGGTACCACACCCCCGGCGCAGGGCAACGCCGCCAAGTCCTCACCTCTCCGAGGACGGGCCTTGGATACGGGCCAAGGAGCGCGGCCGGCAACACGCCAACCCAGGGTCCCAGGTCCGACCTATAGGCTGCCGAGACGGCTACTCCAGACTGCTATAGGCGCACTCGGCGCAGCTGCAGGCCGCCCACAAGTAGCACTATGGCCACGGCGGCCAGCACCAGGAGGTCCCGGAGGAGCTGGCCCGTGGTTGGGAGCTCCGACGGCTTCTCTGGGCTCCCACCGGTGGCGGCCTCGGACTTCGGAGTGGCTGTGGCTACCGCGGTGGTGGCGGATTCCTCGCTCGACTGCTCGATTTGGCGCAGCACGACTCGGAATAGGGCATCGCTCGACGGGGACGCAACGTCGGCGGAGGCCTCGGCGGTCATGGTGAGACCCGACGGCATGAAGTCGATGCTGGCGTCCTCCAAGACTAGGTCGGAGTTGAGCTGCCCTATGTTCGACTCTTGGCCGTTCATGTCCACGGCCCATACCACCCACGCCGTGGCGCCCTCGAAGTCGTCCAGCACGAGGCTGTCGGCCAGATCGGAAAAGTCGGCCGAAACGATGTAGCCCCCGTCATTGGCTCGTATGTCGGCGGTACCTCGATCCGTGCCGGCGGGCATGGCCTCCGTGGCGCGGAAGCTGACCCCTAGGATATCCTGCGCGCTCGCAGTCGTCGCACCCAGTGCCAGGGCGACACCGAAGGCGGCCGCGGCGAGGATCACGAAACGTCGCATGAGTTCCTCCTCTGGCTGAGGACGGTGAATGACGCCCCCGTCCATATGGGGGTGGGAACGGGCGGCAGTGTTAACGCATATGTTACCACAACCGGTACGGCGGCGTGTTAATGGAAACTTCACGCCGGGTGGCGGGCGGACTGGCCGTCGCCCAGGAGCTGCCGGGCGATCACGAGGCGCTGGATTTCGCTGGTGCCCTCGCCGATCTCCGTGAGGCGATTGTCCCGGTAGTACCTCTCGACAGGGAACTCTCGGGAGTAGCCCATGCCGCCGTGTATCTGGATGGCCTCAAAGCACGCCCTCTCGGCGGCCTCGCTGGCCCACAGCTTGGCCTGGGCGGCCTCTCGGGTGAACTTTCGGCCCTGGTCCTTCAACCATGCCGCTCGGTACACCAGGAGGCGGCCGGCGTCCAGGTCCGTTGCCGAGTCCGCGAGCTTCCACTGAACCGCCTGGTAGGCCGAAATCGGCCGTCCGAAGGCCTGGCGCTCCTTGGAGTAGGCAATTGCCGCTTCCAGAGCCGCCGTGCCCAGGCCGAGGGCCATCGCAGCGATGCTGATCCGACCTCCGTCGAGGGTCATCAGCATCTGTCGCAAGCCGTCTCCAACTTCCCCCAGGAGGCTGTCAGGCGGCAGCGCGCAGTTCTCGAAGAATAGCTGACTCGTGATGGAGCCCTTCAGGCCCATCTTGGGCTCGTTCTTGCCGGGGTTGAAGCCGGGAGTGTTCTTGGCGACGAGGAAGCAGCTTATGCCCCGATCCTCGCCGTCCACCAGAGTCCGGGCCGTGACCACCACCACGTCGGCGATGCTCCCGGATGTGATCCACATCTTCTGGCCGTTCAGGACCCAGGCGTCGTCCACGAGGGTTGCCGTCGTGCGGGTGGACCCGGCGTCGGATCCGGCGTGGGGCTCGGTCAGGCCAAAGGCGCCGAGGCCCTGGCCGGATGTTAGGGTCGGCAGGTAGCGGGCCTTCTGGTCGTCGGAGCCAAAGAGGTAGATGGGGGCGCAGCCCAGGCTCACGTGGGCCGCGTAGATGAGGCCGGTTGAGCCGCACGCCTTGGAAATCTCCTCGACCGTCAAGGCATAGCTGATCGTGTCTGCGCCGCCGCCACCATAGTCCTCGGGGATCGGAAGCCCCATGAGGCCGAGGTCGGCCAGGCGCTCGAAGTTCTCAGCGGGGAAGCGACCCGTCTCGTCGATCTCGTGGGCCCGTGGGGCAAACTCAGCCTGGGCCACCTCCCGCACGGTGTCGCGGATGAGGCGCTGTTCGTCGGTAAGCTCGAAGTCCAAAGCCCGTCCTCCCTCGCCGCCCGGCCTCTGGGGCCAGGGGGTCGGTTGGGTGGAGTTGGGGTGTGCTGGCGGGCGCCAGGGTGGCAGTGGGGCGAGGATAGCACCGCCGGTCTCCGGCCCGCAACATCCCCTCCAATCGTCCGGGACCGATGCAGCCCGGGTCGAATGCCGAGGGGGCGGCCGTCCCCCTAGGGGATCGGGGGTGGCGGAGGCGGCGCTGGCCCAGGCCCGCCTCCACCGCACCGGGGGACGGCGGGTCCGGCGAAGGGGAATGGCCCCGGGATCGGGAAGCCGATGTTGCCGGCCGACTCGTCTCCGGGGATCGGCGCCCCCAATCGCGTGCCGGTGCGCTCCACCTTGACCGCCGCCAGGCCGACGAGATTCCGGGTGAAGCCCCCCGACCGGTCAAAGACCTCGTGCTCCCAGAAGGTGGCGCTCACCACCGCCGAGCCCCGGAAACCCGGATTGATGAATCCCCATGAGGCCAGGTTGATGTACTCCACTTGGCCGCTTCCGAGGCTCTCGCACAGGTAGTCCAGGAGGCCATTCTGGTCGTGAATGTACAAGGCGAAGTTCGTGAAACCTGGCTTGGGCACGACGTTGGCGATGGCGATCTCGCTCGTGACCCCGGTGCCCGTCCGGTCTTTCACGAAGCTGGGAATGCCAAGGCGGCCCACCCCCGAGGCAGTGCCCCCGGCACCCCGGCCCACCTGCCAGTCGAAGGCCAGGTCCTCGGACAGGAAGTTGTAGGCGATGGCCTCTTGCACGTCGGTCCGGGCCACGTCCGCATAGCGGAGGAGCTCGGCAACGGCATGGATGTTGGGCGCCCCGATGGCTGGGCCGCCGGGGCTGAACCAGTCCTGGCTCTCAACCCTCACCGAGCCGATCCAGTGGCCCGGCAGAGCGGCGATGACGGGCAGGTAAAAGGTCTGGGTGCCTCGAGCGCACACCCAATCCGCCAGGGTAGTGACGATACCTCCGGACCGATCCAGGAAGTAGACCTTCACCTTCGCCGCCGTGGTGCCTGACAGATTCTGGACGATGACAGCCGAGTCCCAGCCTTGATACTCGGAATACACCAAAGGCCCGAAGGCAATGGGTGACCCGGTCGTGAACACTGCTTCCCCCTCGAAGGTGAAGCGCAGCTCCGACGGCAGGCCGGTGTAGGTCATGAGAACGTCGTTGCCAATGTGGTCGACGGCCACGGCCATGGGCTGGGTGGCCCGAATCCAGGCCCCCCCTAGCCAATCGGGGGGCATGCATGACCCCGCATCCAGTTGATACGTCTCCCCCGGAGCCAAGGTGAGGATGTCGCAGATCCGGGCCCGCAGGCAGTCATCTTGGGCCTTGAACCATATCTCCACCGACGTGCACTCGACACCGGCGTTCTGGATGTATAGGAAGCTCGTGAATCCGCCTCGGGCGGCGAAGAGGGACGGCGCGTAGAAGGCGAAACCGCCGTAGACCGGATCCCAGCGACCGAGGTACTCCCCGGCGATGCCGGCGTAGCTGCTGGTGACCCGCACGTTGGGCCGTAGGTCCCCGGGGCAATCCCGGAGCACCTCCACCGCTATGGGTTGCCGCGGATAGGCGCCAAAGTCGAAGCCTTGCCAGCGACCGTCATTGGTGTAGGCGAGGAGGAAGCGGCGGTATGCGTCGCAGTTGCCCACGGCGCCGAAGTACAGGCTCTCGCACAGGGCGTCGGCGAAGATGTCGTCGCCAATCGAGTTGACGTTGGCGGACACGACCACACCGCTCTTGGCGCCGCCGGGCACCTGGGCGCCCAGGAAGTTCCATGCGCTGCCCGGGGCCAGTAGGCCGGAGCACTCCACCTTGAGGGGGCCTGCGCACTGGGGCGGGCAGAAGCCCGGCGGTCCCCAGGCGATGAAGATGGCCTTGGCGGGCCGATCACCTATGTTCTGGACCTCCACCCAAGTCTTGCACACCGGGTCATTGCCCAAGAAATTCAGGATGGGCAACATGGCCAAGGCGCCAACGTTTGGCCGCGCCGGGCTATCAGGATAGGGGGTCGGGCTTGGCACCGCCGGGGGGCCGATGGGCGCCACAGTTGGCGGACCGGGGGGCGTTGGCACGCCGCCGCCCGGGCATGGCGGCGGACACGAGCCTGGCTGGAAGCGGAAGATCGCCTGGCTGGGCGGCGGAGCCGAATTCACGACTACGGTCTGGCTCATGCCGGTGCCCGAGACCGGGACCCAACCCGGCGGCACGACCATCGTGGCCCGGTACAGCCCCGCCTCCAGGCTCCTGAAGCGGGCGCAGCCGTCGGGCGCCAAGGGCAGGCTGAGGGGCGGCTTGGCCGGAGCTCCCTGGGCGGTCAGGAGCACGATGCGGGCGGTGGCCGGGTCCGGGAAGGGCAGTGTCTGGCCGCCCACCAGGGCCAGGGCGCACACGTTGAGGCCACCGGCCGCCGGGGGGGTGCCCCCAGGGCCAGGGGTGGCCGAGGCAGTGGATGTTGCCGACGGCGGTACCGGCGTCGCCGTTGGCTTCGTGGGCGAGGAGGTGGCCGTGGCGGTGGGGGTGGGCGAGGCGGCCACGAAGGGGGAGGGCGTTGGTGTGGGGGTGGCCGTGGCCGGCTTGGGCGTGGCCGTCGCCGTCGGCGGCCGCAGGGTCAGGGTGGCGGTGGCCGCGGATGTGGCGGGGGGGGGGGGCGGGGGCGGCGGGGGGGGCGGCGCCCCCGGGGGGGGCCC
>CAZXNP010000110.1:0-6837 GCA_964642035.1 uncultured Anaerolineales bacterium
GCGGAGCGGCTGGCGACCAGGGGGCGGCGGGTGGATGCCTGGCCGGCGCCCATCGACGCCCGCCCTGCTTCCCTGCGCGACGGCGATGGCTGGCGCCAGCGGGAGCGGCTGCGGGCCGGCGCCGAGCTGAGGCGGCGACTTCACGCCCACCTCGTCGACCGGCTCCTCGACGATGCCGAGGCTGGGCCAGTGGACCGCGTCCTTGACCTGTTAGTGGCCCGGCGGATCGACCCGGCGGCGGCGGTGAGGGAGCTGACGGCCGAGGCGGCAGTCGCCCCGGGGACACCCTGATGCCGGACATGGTCGGCTACGGCTTGTACGGCGACCTCGTGCTGTGCTCTGGCACCGCAAACACGCGCCTGGCCCAGAACATCGCCCGCTACCTGGATCGGCCCCTCTGCCCCCGGGATATCACCCAATTCGCCAACGGCAACACCTTTGTGCGCCTCTCGCAGTCGGTGCGCGGGTGCGACGTGTTCTGGGTGCAACCGACGTCGACGCCCACCAACGACAATCTCATGGAGCTATTGATCGCCATCGATACCCTGCGGCGCGACTCCGCGGGGCGCATTACCGCCGTGGTGCCCTACTACGGCTACGGTCGGACGGACAAGAAGGACCAGCCCCGGGTCCCGATTACGGCCCGCCTGGTGGCCGACATGCTCACGGTGGCCGGCGCCGATCGCCTCTTGACAATGGATCTCCACGCCCCCCAGATCCAGGGCTTCTTCTCCATTCCCGTCGACGACATCACGGCCCGGCACCAGCTGGCCGAGCACGTGCGCTCCCTGGGCACCAAGGAGGGGGTCGTCGTTGCCGGCGACGTGGGTCGGTCCAAGGACGCCCGCAACTTCGCCGTCGAGCTGGATCTGCCCTTGGCCATTGTCGAGAAGCGTCGCCGGCGCGATGGCTCCGACTCCAGGGTCCTCAATCTGATCGGCGATGTCGACGGCCAGGACGTCTTTCTCATCGACGACGAGATCGACACCGGCGGCACAATGCTCCGGGCGGCCCGGTTTCTCAAGAAAGCCGGCGCCAAAGACGTGTACGCCCTGGCCACCCACGGCATCTTCTCGGGCTCGGCGGTGCGGGACCTGCAGACGGGCCCCTTCAAGGAAGTCGTGGTCACCAACGCGGTGGAGGTTCCTCCGGAAAAGCAGTTTCCCACGTTGCGTCAGCTCGACGTCGGCCCCCTGCTGGGTGAGGTCATTCGACGCATTCACCGTGGAGAGTCTGTCGGCGCCATGTTCAACGAGTAGTGGCCGCCTTGGTGGAGGCGGTGGCCCACTACGCCGGCTGGTTGTATGGGCTCCTGAGCCTCTTCATCGCCGCCCAGCTGGCGACGATGTGGCGGGCCGGCCGGGAGCGGGATCTGGCACTCTTCGAGCTGGAGCGCCAGGCGGCTACCGGGAAGGCCGTGCGGGCCTTCGTGACCCTGTTGCTTCTCGTGGTCATAGGCGCCGCGGTCTACTCGGTGGCCAACGTGGTGGCACCGAACATGCCCGTGGACCCCAGTCGGGCGCGGGACGCCGGCCCGATCGTTATGACGCCTCAACTATCGGAGCTGCCCACCACCACGGCCACCGCGGACAGCACCCCCTGGCCCGTTGGGCGCACCCGTGTGGTCACCGCCACGCCGCCGCCGACGCCGGAGGCGGCCCCTACCGCATCGAGGTGAAGGGGAGGTAGATCCGATGCCGGGCCCCAGGAGTGGGGCTCGCCGTCGCGTCGGGGGTCGCCGTGCCGGTAGCGGTGGCCGTCGGGCTGACAGTGGCGGTGGGGGTCGGAGTGGGCACGACCACCGGCCAGCGGGCGTAGTGCACGTCGGAATCCGTGGCCGACACCCACTCGGTCCACACGGAATGCACGAAACCGTCGGCGTAGTCGAGGTCCGGTGAACCGGAGTCGGCGGCGCCGTTGGTGACGGGGCGTCCTGCGGCCGGTGGCGGCGGGTTCTGACGGAACATGACGGTGTCCTGGCGGTCGGCCTCTTGCCATACGAGCAGAGAGCCCATGAGTTCGTCGAGGGCGAGGCGAGGGGCCAGCGAGGGGACACCGCTGCTGTTGCTCATGTTCGGGGCAAGCCAGCCGCCATCCACCTTGCAGCCAAGAACCACGTCCTGGTTACCGGGGCCGAGGTCCTGCTCCCACGCCAGGCAGAAGTCCTTCGGCGTTATGGCCAGGTTTGCCATGCGGGCCTTGTAGGCGGGGGGGCCCTCGTCGTTGGTGCACGTGGCGCCCCCGTGGGGCAGACGAGCGTACGCCACCTGGGGCTCCTCGCCCTCTTCCAGCATGTCCGTCCGGGCCACGTACACGTTGCCCTCGGCGTCCACGGCCACCGACGGGGCAATGGCCGCTTCGAAGTTGCCGCAGTTGCCGGCGGACACCACGCCCCCGCCCCGCAGGTGGGCCAGGTACGGTCGGCCGGAGTCGTAGGTGTAGTCACTCCACGCCACCCATAGGGTGCCGTCTCGGGGGCTGAAGGCGAGATCCGGCTGAGTGCCGTCCTCGGACAGGTCAATGGGCGGCGCCAGCTCCGACCACTGGCCGGTTCCCGGATCGAAGGTGCGGACGAACACCTCTGTACGGTCGTCGGGGTTCTGCCGCGAGGCGTCGCGGACGAAGGCCACGGCCACCGCCGAGCCGTTGCTGGCAATCGCCGGCTGCGAGCCGCCGTAGAACAGGGTCGTCACGGCGGACCAGACCCCCGCGGTGGACAGGCTCCGGTACGCGACGTTCAGGCCTTCTTCCCAGACCACATGGACCGTACCGTCGGAGGTGACCGCCACCCTGGCCATGTCCGATACCACGAAGGGGCTCCCGGACACGTTGGCGTCCGCCTCGGCGGGAACCAGGTCAGGTCGCCCCGCCGCGCGGCCCGCCGACGTGGCGAGGGCGATGGTGACCAGAGGGAGAAGAGGCACCAGCCCCCGAAGTCGCGGGCACATCATCGGCCCGCCACCACGCGGATACGGATTGCAATCATGCCGTCGGGCGTCTGGCGGGCCACCACCCTCACTGTGCTCCCCTGATCGGGGGCGCCGAGGCGGGTGTCTACGATGGCGGCGCTCTGGACCTCGAGGCTGATCAGCCCACCCTGGTCGTCCAGGACCACCCACGTCCCGACCAGGCCGTCCGACGGCCGCTGGACGACGGTTGCAGAGAACTGGGATGGCAAAGCCTCGGGGAGCACCTGGGCCATGTCGTCCGGGGCCAGCACCCGCACAATGCCGTCGGCGAGGCGACCCTTGACATGGACCCGGGTGCCCGGGGCCGGCAGGGCGGTTTCCGACGGCAGGCCCGCGATGTCCACGTCCACGCGAACCCGGTGGCCATCGACGTTCCAGATCTGGAAGCCTTCGGTGCTTGGGTCCTTGCGGGCGTCTTGGAGCATGCCCCGGAAGTCGACGAACTCCCCGGTGATTTGGTCGATTACCTCGACCTTCATGGCGGTCACCGAGCCATCGGCATTGGATGTGCCTTGGGCTATGACCACCGATCCCACGACGAGGCGGCCCTTGATGATGGCATCCCGGATGTAGACGAGCTGGCCGTTGACCACCATCGACGCCGGCGGCTTGCCGCCGCTGATGGACTCCACGATCCCCCGCAGCTCGGTGAAGGCGGGCCGCTGGAAGCGGATGGTGAGGGCCCGCAGCCGATTCTCCGGGTCGCGCACGGCCTCGGCCGTGATGACGTCCCCAGCGGTGGGATCGATGTTGGGGGGATCGAAGTGGGTGCCGTGGTCGACCCATAGGCGCTTCACCGTTGAGCGGCCAGCCTCCAAGACCACGACTTCCCACCAGCCGAATAGGCCCCGGCTCGGCACTGACTTCACCCAGCCGCTCAGCTGCTCCACCTCAGGCAGGGCCGCGTCGCCGGCCGGCTGTAGCGAGGCCTGGCAGCCGTCGGCAACAACGTGGATGGCGACCCCCGGCACCCCTGACGGCTCCACCGGGCCGGCGAATCGGAACTCGAGGCGGGAAGAGCCGGCCTCGATCACCGTCGGGTCCTCCGGCACTATGCGGGCCGGCGAGCTGACTCCGCCACCTCGCCACAACACGTGGGTTGTCCCCCCCGGGCTCACCATGCTCACCCGGCGGAGATCCTTGGCGGCTCCCGGGGGCCATTGCACGCTGACGAACTGAAGCGGGGTGGCTTCGGCGCTCTGGTTTTCGAGATCGACCCCCACCACCTTCTCCGAGAGGAGGGTCAGGCCCGACAGGCCCAGGCGGCACTCCCCCGACTTCGGTCTCGCGGTGACGAGGATGCCAGGGCAGGATGCACCGTCCCGGTCCTCAAATGCGAGGGTGACGGCGTAGGGGCCGGACGCGGCGGAGCCGGTGAAGGTGAAGGCGAGGTCACGTCGCTCATTGGTGGCCAGGGTGGAGGGCGTGTCAGCTGGCACGGTGAGGGTGAAGGCGCGGCCACTGACGACCTCGGACCACAGCCTGTCACTGCCCAAGTCCACGGCCTCGAGGTCGCCGTTGGCTTCGGGCCACGAGATTGTGAGGCCCCCCAGGCGGGCCGGACGCCCACCGTTGCTCACGGGCAGCACGGCCTGGCGACCGTCAGCGGTGATGTCGCCCGCCGACAATCCGCACTCCGCTGGCCCGTCGTTGCGGGTTGAGAACACTGTCTGACAACCGCCGCTGAACCGAGCAACGACGGAGTAGCCGCCGGTGCTCATGCCTTGAACTTCTTCCTCCTTGTCTGCGCCGCCAAACACGAACTGAATCGCTCCTCGGCCCTCGGGCCGGAGGGACGGCGGCACGTCGAACTCGGCGTGGGCAGGGGAGCTGGCCTCGTCCCCGGTCCACAGTTTCTTTCCGCCGGCCCTGATCTCCCGCAAGTGCCCCGCCGTGCTGGCTGGCCAGTACAGGTCAACCGCCTCAAGGGTCCGGGTCACGGGTTCGAGGTTGACCAGTTCGAGGCGGGCCATCCCCGGCGACGGTATTAGGTCCAGGGCCTCCACGCCGCAGCCCTCGCTGGCGCCCCGGGGGTCCGCGGCGGCGTAGCAGCCTTCCTCGTCGTCGACGGCCACGGCGTAGGCGTTGACGTCGTTGGAAACGGGGCGTTCGAACAGGGTGCGGGCCACCAGGCCCTCGCCTGGGCCGATCTCGACGGGCTTCTGGAGCAGGCGTGTCAGGTCGAGGCGAGCCGGCGAGTTCACCCGGCCCGGCTCAAAGTTAGCCACCTCCGCTCCGTTCAGCCGGAGAAGCACGAGGGAGCCGTTCTGCTCTTGGGGCCACGCGATTCGGAACCCCAGGAGCACCATGGTGGCGGCCGAGGGATTTGCGATGCGAAACTCGGCCGCGAAGGGCGCCGTGGGGGGAAACACCAGGGGCTCCACCGCCACCGGACACTCGACTTGCGGCTGGGGTAGGGCCGCCACGGTGCAGCCGCCGCTGAAGTACGCCAGGAGGGGGCCGAGGTCGTCGGCACCGAGATCCTCGGTGAGCTCCAGGGCGATGGTCACAGCGTCGCCGCCTGCCAGGGACAGCCCCGCCCCACCCACCGGGAGATACGCAGGGCTCGAGATCTCGTCGTCGAGGAGGACCACCCGTGATCCGTCCTCCAGGGTGGCCACGACCCTCTTGAGGTTCGCCTTGCCGCGCCAGCCGAACTCGAGGGCTTCGAGGCGCGCCTCGCCGCTGCCGCTGTTGAAGGCCTCGGTCCACACGGTCTGGCCGTCAATCTGCAAGTACGAGGCGCCCAGGCGACAGCTGCTCTGCTCCCGGGGCGGTTGTACTTCTGGAGTAGCCCCCGGCTGAGCAGGGCCCGGGGACGATCTCGGCCCTGCCGCCAAGAGAGCCGCCCCTGACCAAACAGCGACAAGCACCGCCGCCGTCGCCAGGGACAACTTGGCGACCGCAGGTGCTCGACTAAGGCGCCTGGCAGGGGTCATGTAGCTCCATCCCCGGAATAATGAGGCCGCAGCATTGGCAGATTATACGGTGGAGCGCCACATTGGGGTCGTGGCGGCCCGCCGGGGCGCTGTCGCCATTGGGCGGGGTCCTTCGGGGCGGAGGCAGCGGAGGGCGCCACTGGCGGGAGCCTAATCACCGGTCGGGATGTGGCCCGGGCGCCAAGGAAACGGTGGGGGTCGGGCCGGCCGCCGCCGTCGGCGGCGCCGCGGTTGCCGTGGCCTTGGGAGTGGCCGTCGCCGCGTCGAAGATGATCCGCACCGCTTCGGCCCGCATGACGTCGGCCGCCACCACGGTGCCGGTCACCTCGACGACCTGCCCAGGGAGCACAGCGGCCCCCGCAGGGTCCACTGGGGTGCGGCCGGGTTCGTACTCGATGGTGAGGGGGTCGGCGATGCCCGTTGTGCCGGTCAGCACGAAGCGGGCCACTCCCTGGGGGTCAGCCGCCGTGACTTGGGTGACAACGCCCTGGACCCGTTTGGTCTCCGGGGCGGCGATGACCGCGATGGCCCGCAGGATCCGCTGGGGCAGGCCGCACTCCTCGAAGGTGATCCTGACCCGGTCGCCGGGGGTCACCGGCCCGTTGGCCACTTCGGGGGGGGCCTCGGCCAGCACCTCGAACTCGGATCCGTCTTCGAGCACCACCCCGGTGGCCGGGTCGAAGGCCGCCACGATGCCCACTACCTCGCCCTGCTGGCAGGCGTTGTCGCGGTAGTCCCGGATGTGCGTCGCCCGGAACACCGTGTGGTCGTCGTCTTGCCAGTGGCCGTCGAGCCACACGCGGTAGCCCTGCCGGAGGGCCGAGGCCACCTCGTCCTTCTCGATGATGCGCCGGGCGTCGACGGTCACGGCCCCGCCGCTGACACACCCGCCGACTCGCCACCCGGCCCCGCGCGGGGCGCGTGGACAA
>CAZXNP010000111.1:0-6837 GCA_964642035.1 uncultured Anaerolineales bacterium
GTTTTGACCGGTTTTTTCCGCCCACCGGACAAGACGTTCCGGCGTCCATTTAGCATAATCCTGATGGCGCTTGGGCAACAACGCCGTAGACGTCCCGGTAGACACGGCCCGACTCGGCCCGGCCAGGGCGCCGGCCCCCGCTGGCTCGGGGGGCCCCGGGGGTCATGACCCGGCCCCGGGGTAGGCGGGGCCCGGCTCCGCGGCGCGAAGGTGACCGTAGCGCCGGGGCACTTTCCAGGGCACGGTCCAGCCCTCCATGAAGGCGGCCACTTCTCCCCAGGACACGTTGCGCCGGCCTTGGATGCGCCGCCGCCGGCCCAGGGGGCGCCGGGCGCCCTTGAGGGCATCCCATCGGCCCAGGAGGCCGGCGCTCTGCCCCTGGGCCAGCAGCCTATACGGCGCGGACGCCAGGTCGTAGAAGATCACGAGGGGCAGTCGCCTCGCCATGGGGCCGGCCGGGAAATCCTTCATGAGGGTCCACACCTTGTTCCGGGCCAGGAAGCGATTCTTGAAGGGGCTCCCTTCCCCGGCGCTCGCCGAACCCACATGGGGCACGATGGCCTCGGGGACGTACACGGTCCGCCAGCCCCTCAGGCGCAGGCGCCACGAGAGGTCCACGTCCTCGAAGTACATGAAGAAGCTGGCGTCGAAGATCTCTTGGCGACCGGCCTCATCCAAGTCAGCGGCATCGAGCAGGGCCTGGCGGCGGTACAGGGCCGCCCCGGCGGACGCGCCAAAGACCTCCGCCGGAGACTGGGCGGCCGCCAACGGCGAGCCCCCCAAGCGGTCCCAGGCGATGCCGGCGGCGTCGACGCTCACCCCGGTCGAGTTGACGATGCCGGGCCGGTCGGCGAACACCATGCAGCTGGCCACGGCCGCCAGGCGATCCCGGGGGATCCCCGGCACTGGGGGGGCCTGGGCGGCATCCAGCATGGTGGCCAGCCACTCGGGGCCAGGGACGGCGTCGGGGTTGAGGAGCGCCAGCCACTCGGACTCCGCCGCGGCAATGCCCACGTTGTTGGCCGCGGCAAAGCCGAGGTTCCGGGGGGCCTCCACCAGGTGCACGCCCGGCCACGCCCGGCGTATCCACTCTGCCGATCCGTCGCTGGAGGCGTTGTCCACGACTATGACCTCGAGATCGGTGCCCTCCTGGGCAGCCAAGGCCGGCAGCGACTCCGCCAGCAAGTGGCGCCCGTTCCAGTTCACCACGACCACCGACACTCGAGGCCTCGTCACCTGGGCCGCCTGAGCCAGCGCAGGTACCGGGCCACCTCCTCCAGCAGCATCAGGGGGCCCCCCTCCCCCAGCACCTCCCGCGCCCGGCCGGGCAGGTGGCGCCACGGAGTAGGCGCCGCCACGGGGGCCACGGAGATGCCGGCACCCTTTGCGCGCCTCCCGGGGGGGCCGTCGCCGGCCGGTCGCGGCGAGGACAGAAACCTCACCAGAGGCGTCACCGCCCGATCCCAGGTGAGGCCGGGGCGAACGGCTTCGAAGCGACCGGCCATCTCAGCCCGAGCCGCCTTGTCGTCCAGCATCACCAGCAGGCGCCCCAAGGCGGCCGCCGTGGCCGCCACGTCCTGGGGCGGCACCGTCTCCCCCAAGCGTCGGCGATCCACCAGATCCGCCAGGACGTCGCCAGCGGTGACAAGCATGGGCAGGCCGGCCCAGATGTAGTCCAGGAGGCGGGTGCGATAGGCGAACCGAGCCTCCACATACGGCAGGTGGCAGCTGGCCCCGATGTCGGCCTCCATGAGGTACGCCCCCCGAGCGGCGTAGGGCACCCAACCGTCGTTGAAGTGCACCACCGTTCCCAGCAAGCCCAGCTCCCGGGCTAAATCCCGGGCGGATGCCACCATTGGCGGTGGCGGTACGTTCGGATTTGGCGAGCGGGTCCCCAGGAAAAAAAGGCGCAGTCGCCCCTCGGCATCAGCGAGGTGCCCGACGGCCCGAATGAGGGTGAGGGGATCGAACCAGTTCCAGATGCCGCCGCCCCAGAGGACAACGCGATCCCGCGGCCCGATGCCATCGACAGCGCCCTTGAGCACAGGCTGCGCTGGCTCCCGTGGCGGCTTCGCCGGCAGCCCGAAGGGCACGACGTCGATCAGGGCCCGCAGGGACGGGTCCTGGGCATAGGTGGCGGGGTTGACCCGCCCCCTGGCCGCCAGGGCGCCCAGCCAGAAGTCCCGCTGCTCCTCGCTGGCGCACAGGAACAGATCGCCGGCGTCCAGCTGGGAGGCCAGGGCCGCCACGTCGGCGGCGTGGTGCCGCAGCCGGGCGGTCCTGGAGCGGTGGGCCCGCCCCGGCAGGTTCTCCAACACAAAGGGGTCGTACATGTCGATCACCAGGGGCTGATGGAGGCCGACGAAGAAGGGGTAATGGCTGAGGACCAGGCTCTGGAGGAGGATCACGTCGGCGTCACTGGCAGCGGCCCGGAGGGCCCTACCCCGCGGGCCGTAGGTCACGGTGGCGAAGGGGGCCTCCGGGGCCTCCTTGGCGGGGGTCGCGAGCACGACGCGGCCCCCGGCCCGGTGCACGGCCTGGGCCATCTCCCATGATCGGATCCCGGGCCCCGCCATCCGCGGGCCCACCACGTCGTTGCCAACGATGAGTAGCGACGCCGTGCTACCCGTCATCACCGCCCCCGGTGAAGGCCCACACCTGGGCGTCTCCCGCCTCGTGGATCAGGCTCCAGTAGGGACTTCCAGCCAAGGCCTCGGCAAGGCCTTGGCCCGTGCCGGCCCGATCGTTGCGCCGCGCCACCTCCCCCACGAAGGCGTGGGTCACGTGGGCCGCCCGGAGGGCAGCCCGGGTGGCCGGCGCATCGACCTCGTCATGCCACAGGGCCGTGAGGCGGTTCACCCCCTCGCGGTAACCCGCCTCGGCGGGCCGCTCGGATCCGTAGAGGATAGGCGGCACCGTGCCCCGGCGTCCCGTCCAGTAGGGCAACCACCAACCGGCGTCGTCGCCGGCCACCACCGTGTCGCCAAAGGCTGCGAAGCCGCTCACCAGGAAGACGGCGTCCGCGGGGGTGTTGACGGCCACCCAGTCCAAAGCCGCCCGGTCCTGGGCGGTCACGAGGCGATAGGCCTCGTCCAGCACGGCGTGGCTCCCCCGGACAAGGACCGCCGCAAGGACCGCCGCCGCCAGGGCCAAGAGGACAGCTTCGCGCCGGCCCCGCGCCCCTGTGCCTGCCGCCTTGGCGTGGGCCAGAGCTGCCGTCACCCCGGCGGCGCCGGCATCCACCAGCGCCCCCACCGCCAAGGCGCCGACGGCATACAAGCTGATGGCCACGGTGAAGGGCTTTATCAAGCCCGTGACGGGGATGCCGAGGCGGCCCGGGTGCGTGGCGCCGAGCAGCCCCGCCGTCCACAGGACGCCCACGAGGCCACCTCGATCGCGGCGGGCCACCGCCACCACGGCTCCCAGCAACATTGCCGCCGCGAGGGGCAGGCCCACCAGTTCCCGCCAGCGGCCCCAGACGGCGGCATCGGGGTTCACGCCCCACACCGAAGGATTGGGCACTTGGGTGGTGGCCAATCCCACGGCATAGGAGGCCAGGGGGCCCGCGGCAAAGGGACCAATCCACGGCGCCGCCATCGCCACGGCCAAGGTCGCCACCAGGGCCACGGGCACCAGCAGTCGCCGTCGCTGGCGGCCCGCTTCTCCCACCACCAGCCAGGACACGATGAAGAGGCCGAAGAACAGGGTGACTATGTAATGGGTCAGGGCAAGACCGGCCACCAGCAGGGCCGCCAGGACCAGAGGACGCCACCTCGAGGGCCGATCCTCCTTCGCCCCCGGCCCCGCCCCCGTGGCCGGTTGCCATTGCCGGGCCGCCAAGACCGTGGCCACGGCGGCCGCCGGCAGGATCACCTGCCCCGCCAACTGGGTGTAGCGGCCCCAGTTCACGTAGAAGGCGGGCATTGTGGACAGGCCCCCGGCGGCAAGGGCGGCCCCGGCCCCCACCCAAGGCCGGCCGGCCAGGATCCTGCCCAAGGCGTAGGCGGTCAGGACCCCGGCAACAACCAGCATCTGGCCCGCGACGACCACCGCTTCGTGGGGAGGGATGCCAGCCGTGGCGGCCAGGGTGGCCGCCAGGGCGTGGAAGCCGAAGTGGTAGCTGAAGGTGTCCAGGGCGGCATAGGGCTGCCACCCGGTGGGCAGGGCATTGGCCCGCAGGAAGAGATCCACCGCGGCGGTGTGATGAACGCTATCGCCCCAGCGCGGGACCACCATGCCCCAGGCGGACCACCAGCCGGCCACGAGGGCAGATGCCGCCACTACCAGGGCCACCAGGGCTCCCAGGGCCCCCGGGGAGAGTGAACGCGCGGTGCCGGCGCCCCGGCCGGACCAGCGCCCCCCGAACGCCCCCACACCCACCACGGCGGCCAGGCCCAGGATGACCCACCACGATGCGGCCGTGGCCGGGATTCCGATCAACCGCAGCCACAGGTAGGCCAAGGGCTGGGCGGCAAGCCCCGTGGCAGCGGCCAGGCCGAGGGTGGCCACGGGGTCACGGACCTGGACCCGGAAGACGCGGAGGACCGCGTAGCCGGGCACCATGAGGAAAGCCCAGAACAGCGCCACGGACCGCAGGGTGACGGCGTCTAGGGCCACGAGGTCATCCCCGCGGAGGGCCCACGGGGTCTACTCCCCACGGCCGCCGGCGGCCGGCCTCGCCCCGGCGACGGCGGTGGTGCCACCCTCGTGGCGCCACTCGGCATCCATATGCAGAAGGCCATGGCGCTGCCCCAGATTACCGGCCCGCACCCGGAACGAGTAGCGCCGGTGGTGGTAGTCGAAGGGCTGGCTGCAGCCCCAGTCGTAGCAGCTCACGGACAGCTCGTAGCTGCCCTCGGTGAGGGGTAGCTTGTCGAGGCGGTAGGTCACCTCCCCCGGGCCCTCGATCCACGGAATCCGGAGGCCGTCGTCCTTGGTGTTGGGCCCCGCCACGTGGACGCCGTCTTGGCGATGGATCCCGATGCCAAAGACCGGCGCCTCCACTCGGCGCCGGGCCAGGTAATCGATCTTCACCGTGCACGCCTGGCCAGTCACCAAGGCCTCCCCCGGGCCACCGGGCCCCACCAGGGTCACGGCCGTGATGTCCACGTCACCGGTTCCCCAGCGATCCAACTGGTGGAGGTAGCCAGCCCCCGCTCCCTCGTCCCGACCGCGAGCCATGATGGTGCGATAATAGGACTCGGCTACCTGATCCGTAGCCCCGAGTTCCCGGGGCTTGCCATCCTGCAGCCACAGGGCCGTCTCGCACAGCTCCCGGACGGCCTGGATGTCGTGGGAAATCAGGAGAATGCTCACCTGGGTCTTCTTCAAGTCCACCAGCCGCTCTCGGCACTTTCTTTGAAAGGCCTGGTCGCCCACCCCCAGGACCTCGTCGATTAGGAGAACCTCGGGCTCCACATGAATGGCCGTGGCAAATCCCAAGCGCATGTACATGCCGCTCGAGTAGTGTTTCACGGGCATGTCGATGAACCGCCCCAGCTCAGAGAAGTCGACGATCCGGTCCAGCCGGGCCGCCATTGCCCGGCGGTCCAGGCCCATGAGGGAGCCATTCAGAAACACATTGTCGCGACCAGTGAGGTCCGGATGAAAGCCCGCCCCGAGCTCCAGGAGCGCCGCCACGCGCCCCCGCACCCGAACCACGCCGGCGGTTGGCTCCAGAATGCCCGCGGCCAGCTTCAGGGCAGTGCTCTTGCCGGTGCCATTGGGGCCCACCAGGGCCATGGTGCCCCCTTTGGCCACGTCGAAGGTGATGTTGTCCAGGGCCACCAGGCGCTCCGGAGCGCTCCTGCGGCCCGATAATCGGGCCACGAAGGCCTCCTTGAAGGACCGCGGCCGATCCGGGTGCAGGGTGAACTCCTTCGTGACGCCCTCGAAGGCCACCGCCGCAGCCATAGCCTAGACCTCCTCCCCAAATCGACCCGAGTAGCGAGTGAAGACGGCGTAGCCCACCACCAGCATTGCCACCGCCGTCACGGCCGTCCGCAACAAGAAGTCGTAGGCCGGCTCCCCCGGAGGGCCCGTGGGGGATCCGTACAAGATCACCCTGTAGCTGGCGATGAGGCTAGCCATGGGGTTCAGCACGTATGCCACCCGCCGCGCCTCAAAGGTCAGCCCCGCCAGCTGCCGCGTCGTTCCCGCCAATGGCTCCAGGCTGTAGAAGACCGGGCTCAAGAAGAACCAGGCCAAGAGGGCCACCTCCATGATCACGGCCGTGTCCCGGTAGTACACGTTGGCGGTGGCCACCAAGAGCACCACCCCCACCGTGAACACCGCCTGGATCGCGATGATCACGGGCAGCCACAGGACGTGGACGGTGAGGGCATTGCCCGTCAGGAAGAGCATGAGGGCCAGCACGGGCAAGGCCAACAGGAAATTCACCAACTCGCTGGCCACGACGCTGAGGGGCAGGGTCTCCCTGGGGAAATACACCTTGCTGATGAGGCCGGCATTGTTGGTGATGCTGCCGACGCCTGTGGCCACCGACACCTGAAACCAGTTCCAAGGCAGCAGGGCCACGAGGAGGAAGACCGGATAGTCCCGGATCTGGCCTGCCAGCAATACGCCAAAGACCCACCAGAAGACGAGCATCATCAAGAGTGGGCTCACCAGAGACCACATGAACCCGAGGGCGGAGTTCTTGTACCGGACCTTGAGGTCCCGGGCCACCAAGTTGGTCACGAGGTGCCGGTAGGCCCATAGCTCCCGGAGTCGCTCGGCGCGGCTCCGGCGCCGGGACTCCGCCGCCCGGCCCTGGGCCACCCTCATCGGCTGATCAGAAGCGCTACCCGCCGTCCGCGGCGGGGGCGCGGCGGAGAG
>CAZXNP010000112.1:0-6793 GCA_964642035.1 uncultured Anaerolineales bacterium
CGAAGAAGATGCTGGCGCCGAAGGCGTGGGGCTGGCGAATCGTGGTCTTTGATTTGCGGATGCCGAACGGGCAGTTGGTCGAGTATTACTTGCCGGTCAAGGAACTGGAGCAAGTGAAGCCGAGCAACCATTTGTTGTTCGAGGGCTGGCGCAATCGAAGGCTGGATAGCCTCGATTCATCGGAAAGGATCGCGTACCTGAGCGACCTGACGGCAAGCTATGACTCCTACGACGCCGCGTTTCGGCGGTACTTGGAGCGCACCGGTCAGGACGAAAGTTTCGTCCGAGCTTCCCTGGACAAAGCCGCGGCCTCGGCCTTGTCCGACACGGGCGAGAATCGCTCCATCATTTCGTCGGCTGAAAACTCAATGCGGGGACTCCAGGAGTCGCCTTTGCGTGAAGCGGCAAACCCGGTTGTCTCCAGCACCAGGATCTCGTCGCCTGAGTCTGATTTGAAAACAGTCATCGGAACCTCCGAAGAAAGTGTAACAGATCGGGCGCCCCCAGGCATCACCCGCCGGCGTCGTTCTGGCGCCGGCGTTCGCCCCCGCGAATCCCTCGCGGACGCATATCGCCGCAAGGTCGGCGAGCCGGTGGTGTCTATCGGCAATCCCTTCGGCAAAGAGAACACCATCACCGCGGGCATCATCAGCGCCCTCGGTCGCGCGATTCCGGCCCGCACTCTGGGCGCCGGCCGCCCCAGCTACCGAATCCCGGAGACCATTCAGACGGACGCGGCCATCAACCCCGGCAACTCCGGCGGGCCCCTCCTCGACATGCGGGGGGAGGTGGTTGGCATCAACGCTCAGATCAGCACCAACGGCGTGGCCGCCAACTCCGGCGTCGGCTTCGCGATCCCCGCCTCCATCGTGGCCCGGGTCGTGCCCAAGCTCATCGACGAGGGATCGTACGAGTGGTCGTATCTGGGGGTGTCGGGCGAAAGCCTGGACTACGATCTGGCCAGGGCAAACGACCTGGACACGACCCAGGGGGCATACATCCTCGAGGTGCTGCCCGATGGCCCGTCTCGGGAGGCCTTGAAGGGGGCCACGAGCGGTGTGGTGCGCCGTGGTTCCGCGCCCCAGGCCCTGCCTCGAGGGGGCGATGTGGTGGTTGCCATCGATGGCCAGCCGGTGCGGTCCTTCGATGACTTGCTGACCTACGTTGCCTTGGAGACCAGACCCGGCGACACCATCTCCTTGACGGTGCTACGGGGCGGTCAAGAGGTCCCGGTGGAGGTGACGGTCGGGGTGCGACCGAGGCAGTAGCGCCCCCGGGGGGACCAGGACGGTGCCCAGGGCTCGCCTTGGGGTGACGGCGTTCCGGCCGGCCTTGGACCGCCGGATGCGGGGTGAAGGCCCCCTCCGGCAGTCTCACGACGCCAGGGACCGAACCTCCTCCACGGCTGCGTCCACCTCCCGGGGCGCGATCTCGACCAGATGGCCTCCCGCTGCCCGAAGGAGGCGGTCGTGGATGGCCAGGGCTAGACCGTCGTGGCCGAAGTCCCGGGCCAGGATGACATCCACCCCCATGGCATCGAGGCTCCGGAGGGTGGCAAAGAGGTCGTGGGCGGCGGCGGCCGGGTCGTCCAGGGCCGCCAGGGCCACGACCCGCACATTGCGCCCCAGGTTGCCGAGCCACGGCAGGTCTTCCCGGGCGGACATCACGCCGACGTGACGCCCATCGGCCGAGAAGTTGCGGGCCACCCGGGCCACCACGGCCCGCAGATCCTGGTGTTCCCCGGTCAGGAGGATCAGCCGGGCTTGGGGGGCGTAGTGACGCTTCATGCGTCCCGACGACCGGGGGCTGGCGCGGTCGGTTGGTGGCGCCAGCCTGATGCTCGGGGCCACCTCCCGCAGGGCCTCGATGGTGACGCCCCCGGGGCGCAACACGTGGGCCGGCCGAGACGTACAGTCCACCACCGTCGATTCGATCCCGATATCGCAGGGCCCGCCGTCGATGACAATGTCGACCTTGTCCCCCAGATCCGTCAGCACGTGGGTGGCAGTGGTGGGGCTCGCTCGGCCAAAGGAGTTGGCGCTCGGGGCAGCAATGGGCAGGGCCGCCGCCGACAGCAGCGCCCGGGCCACCGGATGTGCCGGGGCTCGTACGGCCACGGTGGGGCGCCGGCCCGAGACGGCCCTAACGATGCGCCCTCCCCGGGGGACCACCACCGTGAGGGGGCCGGGCCAGAAGGCCTCGGCCAGCCGCCGGGCCATGGGTGGCACTCGGGAGGACACCTCCCGCAGGTCGGCCGGCTCGAGGACGTGGACAATCACCGGGTTGGCCCTGGGGCGGCCCTTGGCCTCGAACAGGCGCCGAACCGCGGCGCGACTCGTGGCGTTGGCCCCGAGCCCGTACACCGTCTCGGTGGGAAAGGCCACCAGGCCGCCCGCCCGCAGCACGGCCGCGGCACGGGTTACCATGCCCGGGTCGGGTTTCTTCAGGTCGATGGTGAGGACCAGAGGCATGGCGGCAGTATATCCCAGCCCGGGAGAAGGGCCAGCCGTCATGGAGGCACCGGAAGCCGTGCGTATAATCCGTCGCCTTCGCCCAGTGCCGGGCATGGGTGCCACAGGAGGATCGCCGTGAAGGATCAAACAGGCCCGAAGGTCTGGCGCCGGTGGGTCCTGGTGGCAGCCATGGTTCTGGTGGCCGGCGCCTTGGCGATGGTCGTCACGTCGCCGGGGCCCTTCGAACGCGGTGGCACCGAGGCCATTGCGCCAGCCCTCTTGACCCGTGAGGACCTGGCCGCCGTCCTCGGGGGCGAGGCGGCCTCCTACCGCCGGGTGCCGCCCCCCATTGACCTGGCCGAGGCCGAGCGCCAAGCCGGCCGGCTCCCCTTCGGCGCCGTGCCCCTGCCGGACCAACGGCTGTTGATCACGTGGCGTGGGCCCCAGGGCCGAGTCGAGGTCACCCAAGGGGTGTTGTACTATCGGGATCCCGCGGCCGCCGCCCGACTCCAGGGCATGGCCGCCACCCTGCTCCGCCACGCCTTCGACTTGGCGGCGACGCCCCTGGATCTCGCTGGTGCCGATGGCTCCCAGGCCTGGTCGGCTCCAGGCTACGAGGCGGTGGGCTTTCGCCGCGGCGGGCGCCTCGTGTTCGTTGGCGTGGCCGCCGCGGCCCCGGACCGGGTGCCGGTGGCCCTGGCGGCCCGGGCCATGGCGCGCCTCGAGGCCCTCGAGGCTGCCGAGACGGCGGCCGCCGCTACACTTGATCCGGTGGCCGCGCCCCTCGAGGTGGTCACGGTGGGCCCGTCGCCTGGCCACTGAGGCTAGCTCGGCGGTATACTGGCCAGTTGCGCCCGCGCGGCGGCCCAGGAGCTCGGCCGAGACCCCCATTGTGCACCGAGGGCCAGGCTGCGCGGCCCTTCCCTCGACCAGGAGGCTGTCCACACCGATGAAAGAGTATGCCCCGGACCGGATCCGCAACATCGCCCTCGTTGGCCATAGCGGCGCCGGCAAGACGTCCCTCGCCGAAGCCGCCCTATTCGTCTCGGGCGCGGCGACGCGCATGGGGAAGACCGAGGACGGAAACACCGTTTCCGACTTCGACGAGGAGGAGATCCGCCGCGGGGTCTCCATCAACACCGCCGTGGTGCCCGTGGAGTGGGAGGATCACAAGCTCAATCTGGTGGACACTCCGGGTTATGCCGATTTCCTGGGGGATCTCGTTGGCGGCTTGAGGGCCGTCGACGGCGCCGTGGTTGTCGTCGACGCCGTGGCCGGCGTGGAGGTGGGCACCGAGATCGCATGGCAGCGCCTGGACGAGGCGGGCCTGCCCCGGGCCGTGGTCATCAACATGATGAACCGCGACAACGCCCAGTGGACCAAGGTCCTCGCTGAGATGGAGGCCTCCTTCGATGCGCGCTTCGTGCCGCTGCAGCTGCCAGTGGGGGAGCGGGGCGACTTCAGGGGCATCTATCGCCTCATTGGGCGCAAGGCCAGCCTGGGGCTGGCCGGCGACCCCGGCGACGTGCCCGACAGTGTGCTGGCCGAGGCGGACGATCGCCGTGAGGCCATCGTGGAGGCGGCCGCCGAGTCCGACGACGAGCTGATCCTGAAGTACCTCGAGGGCGAGGGGCTCACCGACGAAGAGGTCTACCGGGGCCTGGTGTCAGGGTCCAAGAGAGGCAAATACGTGCCGGTGTTCTTCACCGCGGCCAGCGAGGGCGTGGGGGTGGCGGCTCTTCTGGGCTCCCTCGTGACGGTAATGCCGGGTCCGGACGAGGTGGAGCACACGGCGACGGCAGCCAAAGGGGGCGATGAGGTCGCCTTGGCGGCGGACCCGGCCGGTCCGCTGGTGGCCCAGGTCTTCAAGACGATGGCCGACCCCTATGTCGGCAAGCTGCAGATGTTTCGGGTCTTCTCCGGGGCCTTCGAGGCCGACCACCGGGTGTGGAACGCCTCCCGGAATGAAGAGGAGCGGGTGGGGCCAGTGTATGTCGTGCGGGGCAAGGAGCAGATCACCGTGGGCCGGATCTCGGCCGGGGACATCGGGGCCGTGGCCAAGCTCCAGTCTACCCATACCGGAGATAGTCTAACCGACAAGGGCAACCCCATCGTAATGCCGGCCATGGAGTATCCCCAGCCCCTGTACTCGGTTGCCTTGAAGCCCGCCACCCAGGCCGACGCCACCAAGATCGGCCCCAGCCTGCAGAAGCTGGTGGAGGAAGATCCTTCCTTGAAGTGGGAATCGGACCCCATCACCCACCAGCTGGTGCTCCACGGCATGGGGGATGCCCATGTGGACGTGGCCCAGCGACACCTGAAGGAGAAGTTCGGGGTCACCGTGGAGGCGGGCCTCCCCAAGGTGCCCTATCGGGAGACTATCACTCGCCCCGGCTCGGCGGCCTATCGCCACAAGAAGCAGACGGGCGGCGCCGGGCAGTTCGCTGAGGTGCACCTCCGGGTCGAGCCCTTGGAGCGGGGCGCAGGCTTCGAGTACGCGAGCGAGGTGTTCGGCGGCGCGATCTCTCAGCAGTTCATCGCGTCCATCGAAAAGGGCATCCGACAGACCCTCACCGCCGGAGTCATGGCCGGCTTCCCCGTGGCCGACGTCAAGACCGTTGTCTATGATGGCAAGGAGCACCCCGTCGACTCGAAGGACATAGCTTTCCAGATCGCGGGCCGGGAGGCATTCAAGCAGGCCTTCATGGACGCCGGGCCAGTGCTCCTGGAGCCGGTGTACGATGTGCGGGTCGTCGTGCCCTCGGAGCAAACGGGAGACGTCCTCGGCGACCTGAACACGCGCCGGGCCATGGTCCAGGGCATGGAGCAGGAAGGGCGGAAGGCCATCGTCAGTGCCCAGCTGCCCCTGGCCGAAATCCAACGCTACTCGACGGATCTCCGGTCGATGACCCAAGGCCGGGGCTACTACACGATGTCCTTCTCCCACTACGCCGACGTGCCCCACCAACTCGCCGCCGACCTCGTTGCTCGGGCGACGCAGGCAAGGGAGGCGGAACACGCCTAGGCTGCCCGCCGGCGGGGGGCGGGTGGCAATCCTGCGGACCCGGCCCGAAACGGTTCTCGACGACTATGGCCGCCTGCTGCGCCTGGCCGGCTACCAGGACGCCCTCCCGAAGGACCGGGACACCCTGCTGAAGATCAACATCAGCTGGCAGACCTGGTACCCGGCCTGTTCCTCCACTCCATGGCAGCTTGACGGCACCATCGCCGCCATGCTTGCCGACGGGTACCCGAGGTCTTCCCTGAAGGCCGCCCACAATCGGACCGTGGTGGTGGACGCGTACAAGGGCGAGGTGAACAACGGTCATCGCCAGGTGGTGGTGGACAAGTACGGCCTGGAGAACATCCACCTGTACGAGCCCGAGGTCGAGTGGGTGCGCTATGAGCCCAAAGCCGAAATGCTGGTGCTCAAGGACATCTATCCGGACGGTATTCTGATCCCTAAGCTCTTCATCGGTCGCAACGTGATCCAGTTCCCGACGGTGAAGACCCACGTCTTCACGACGATAACCGGAGCCATGAAGAACGCCTTCGGCGGCCTTCTGTCGGAACGACGCCACTGGACCCACAGCGTGATCCACGAGACCGTCGTGGACCTTCTGGCGATCCAGCAGGAGATTCACTCCGGCCTCTTCGCCGTGATGGATGGCACCTTCGCCGGCGACGGCCCGGGTCCCCGGGCCATGCGCTGGCACGCGAAGAACGTCATCCTCGCCTCGGCCGATCAGGTGGCCATCGACGCCATGAGCGCCAGGATCCAGGGCTTCGATCCGCTGCAGCTGCCCTTCATCCGCCTGGCCCATGAGCACGGTCTCGGGGTTGGCGACCCTCGCCAGATCGAGGTCGTGGGCGATGTCGAGGCCGCCGAGGAGCGTTGGGCATTCACGCGGGAGGACACCTTCGCCAGCCGCGGCCAGCACATGATTTACCACGGCCCCTTGAAGCCCCTCGAGGGAGTGCTCTTGCGCTCGCCCATTGTGCCGTGGTCGTACGCCGCCAGCCGTCTGTACCACGACGTGTACTGGTATCCGGCGGTGGGGCGGAAGCGCGTTGACGATGCCTTGCAGACCGAGTGGGGCCACCTCTTCCAGGACTATGTTGGCGGCGAGGTCGTGAGGGAGGGCAACCTGGCGGCCCGGGTAGCGGGGGCCGGCGCCCTGGCCGCCGGAATGGGCCTCATCGCCCTCGCCGGCCGACGGGCTCTGAGGCGCGGCAGGCGCCCGCCGCCGGAAGGCCCCGAGGAGGCGTCGTGAGGCTGCCGAGGCTGGGAACCCCGGCGCGAAGACCCACTGGCACTCGGGCCGCGGCGGCTCACGAGC
>CAZXNP010000113.1:0-6773 GCA_964642035.1 uncultured Anaerolineales bacterium
TTCCGCCGCCCAGGTGTCCGCGGCGGCGGCCGCCCTGGCGCCGGAGCTGGCGGCCGCCGAGGCCAGGGTCCTCGCTTCCCAGGCGCCGGTGGTGGCAGCGGCCGAGGCCCTCGGTGTCCAGGTTGTGAGCCGCTACACCACCGCCGCCAACGGGCTCCTCGTGCACGCTACCCCCCATCAGCTGCAGCTTCTGGCGGCGGTGCCGGGGGTCGTCAGGATCGAAGCGGCGCCGCGCCTCAAGCCGGATCTCGCCTTCAGCGTGCCCTTCATTGGTGGTGATGCTCTGGCCGAGGCCACCGGCTACGACGGCACTGGCACCACCGTGGCCATCGTGGACACTGGCATCGACTACACCCACGGCGACCTCGCCGGCCCCGGTGACCCGGCGGCCTACGAGGCGGCCATCGCCAAGTCGGACATCATCACTGACACCTGGAACGGGCAGGTTCTGTTCCCGAACTCCAAGGTCGTCGGCGGGTGGGATTTCGTGGGCGCCCGGTACAATCCGCCCTGGCTGTGCCCCCCCGACCAGGCCGCGGACGGTACCTGCACAACCACTCCGGAGCCTGACCCCGACCCCCTGGACGGCTGGGGCCACGGCTCCCACGTGGCCGGCATCGTGGCCGGCACGGGCACCGCCAGCGCCTCGATTGCCCATGGGGTGGCCCCCGGGGCCAAGTTGGTGGCCCTCAAGGTCTTTTCCCACCTCAATAGCGTCGACGAGGAGGTTGACGTGGTCGTCGACGCCATCGAGTGGTGCACCCGCGTGAACCTCTCCTTGCCGGTGGAGGGAGCGGCACCCCCATCGGGCCGGGTAGACGCCATCAACATGAGCCTAGGCGAGGAATGGGCCCAAGGCAGCTTCCTGTTCGACGCCGCGGTGGAGGCCGCCGTTGGCACTGGCATTGCGGTGGTGGCATCGGCGGGGAACTCGGGGAACGTGCCCTTTGTCTTGGGCGCCCCTTCGGCGAGCCCAAAGGTCCTGAGCGTGGCAAGCAGCACCGCTCCCACCGAGGCCTTCTCCGTGACCTTCAAGTGGGGGAACGAAGAGGCCGAGCATCCGGGCTCCCAGGGTGGCGCCACCCGGCCCCTCGAGGAGGTGGGGGTCGTGGAGGGGCCGATGGCATGGTTCGGCCGGGGCTGCACGGATGACCCCGTCTTCGAAGACGTGACCGAGCGGATTGCCTTGGTTGAGCGGGGGGCGTGCTCCTTCGTCGAGAAGATCAAGGCGGTGCAAGATGCCGGAGGGATGGCCATCGTCGTCTTCACCGACAACAGACCCCGTGGGGGCCTTGGAGGATCCAACGATGGCGTCGACATCGCTGGGGTGATGATCGATCGGGAGCCCGGTTTGATGCTCCGGGATCTGCTCGTCGACGGCGAGGACGTGGTGGCCCGACTCGACCCGGACCGGGTCATGATCGACCGATCCGTGGCGGACGCCGTATCGGGTTTTAGCTCTCGGGGACCCAGCAAGAACGGCGCCCTGAAGCCCGACATCACGGCCCCCGGCAGCGGCATCGTGTCCGTGCGCATGGGCCGGGGCCAGGAGGGGGTCGCCTTCTCCGGGACCTCCATGAGCTCACCCCACGCGGCGGGGGCCGCGGCCGTGGTCCAGCAGCGCAGCGTCGCGGAAGGCCTTGGCCTCAGCGGCGCCGATGTGGCGGCCCTGCTCATGAACTACGCTGTGGCGAGCATCACCGACTCCGGTGCCGGGGGCACGCAGCTTGGGGTAGCGCGCCAGGGCGCCGGCCGGGTGGACATGCTTCGCGCCGGCACCGGCCAGATACTCTTGCGGGCTGGCGATCTGGCCAGCCTTCACGTGGGCCCCGTGGCCCAGACGGGGATCCGCCGCTACCGGCGGCGGCTGTCGGTCCGCAACTTTGCCCCCGAGGCAAAGCGCTTCCGCCTGGTCATGACCTGGCGCCAACCTGAGGTGGTCGGGGACGCGGTGCAAATTGCCGTTGCCGATCCGATCGACGTCGACGCCGGGGCCGAGCGAGACCTGGAGGTGGTGTTCCGGGTCGATGCCACGGCCCTGCCATCGTGGCCCTTTGGCGTGGGGCCGTCGATTGCGGCGGCTGGCATGGAGGCGGTGGCCCTGGACGGGTGGCTGACCTTGGAGGAGCTCGACACCCATGCCCAGCCGGTGGCCGATGCCGTCAATCCCCACGTGCCGGTGTACGTCTTGGCCCGCCGAAGCGCCCAGGTGAGCTCCCGGGGCGTGCCCCCGGTGTCCGACGGCGACACGAGGCTGCGTTTCGTGAACCGCTCGGTGTTCGATGGCCGCGCTGAGCTTCTGTGGGCCGTCGGCGAGGATGCCGACGAGGCAGACGTCAATGCGGAGCTGGACCTGCGCCACGTGGGCGTGCGGGCCGTAGGGCCCCATGGCGACGTGACCCGTACCATGATCACCTTCGGCGTGTCCCTCTGGGAGCCGGCGCCGGTGCCCTTCAATACCCGCCTGGAAATCTACACCGACATGGACTCAGACGGCGCAGCCGACCACCGGATCCGTACCGGCACCGAGCGGGCCCTCACCGGCGGGGGATCGAGCACCAAGTTCCTGGCGGCGGTGGCGCCCTGGGACCCCGTGTCGGGCACCATCGGGGCCGAGGTGGTCCTCGGTCCCCAGACGGTGGATTTGTACTCCCGGGTCCGCACCGTCACGGTGCCCTGGGATGAGCTGAGCGCCGATGCCGTTGGCCCCTTCGGTTTTTACGTGGTGAATCGGGGCCTGACCGAGGATTGGCTGCACGCCCTCACCACCGACGTGGCTCCCGACGGTGCCGGGTCGGATCCCGCCGCCATGGCCGGCTACAGCTTCGACCCGGCGGCCACAAGTTGGCAGATCGATACCTGGTCCGTGGTCGTGCCCGGCCATCGCTACATCGAGGTGCCCCTGGCGCCGGGGGCGGCCGGAGGCGGGGGGCGCCTATTGGCCTTCTATCCGGACAACGAGTTTGAGGCGCCGGACGCCCAGGCGTCGGTGCTGGCCGCCGCCGCGGCACCGCCCCGGGAGACCAGCACCGTGTACGTTCCCATGGCCATGCGGGACTTCGACTTCCATCCCCTGGGACCAGACGATCTCGTCCGCCTGGGCATTGACGCCCTCGCTGCCACGCCCCGCTTTCGAATGACGTACGATCTCACCGATGCCCGGGACGGGCGGCGCAGTGCCTTGAGGGAGCACGAATTCGACGGTGACGTGGGGGTGGATGTGGTCACGCGGCCGAAGATCGGTGCGGACAAGTGGCAGATCCGCTACCGTGACCAAGGCTACTACCACGTGCGGGACATTGTATGGCGGTGCGGCCCCATCGAGTGGTACATGTTCCTGCGCTACGAGCTGATCGGCAAGCTGCGGGGCGAGTTCCCTTCCACGGGCTGGTGGGCCGATGGCCGAGCCAGAAACAACCCGCAGCTGCTCCAGTTCCGGGCCGCCGATGCGTCCCAGGGCCTGAGGTGGCTGGCCCAGGTGCCCGAGGGGGGCGGCCCCGTGGTGGTGCTGAGTCGAACCCTCGGCGACCCGGCGACGCCGACGGAGCGCCAAGTCTACCGCTTCCGGGATTTCAATGGCTCGGATATACAGGTTGGACCGCCCATCGGCGCCCGATGCGACGCCGCCGGGGTACCGGGGGGCTGAGGGTGGCCTGGATCGAGACGGTGGATCCGGCCCGGGCAACGGGGCTGCTGGGCCGGATCTACGAGGCGGCCACGAGGCGCGCCGGCAAGGTTTTCCAGATCCTCGTGGTGCAGAGCGCCAACCCCCGGGTGTTGGAAGGCGGCATCGGCCTGTACGTCCGCATCATGCGCGGTGCCTCGCCCCTCAGCCGGGCCCAGCGCGAACGCGTGGCGACAGTGGTCTCGGCGGCCAACCACTGCCACTACTGAACTGAGGCCCACGGGGAGGACCTCCGGTCGGAGGTCGGGGACGATGCCCACGTCGAGGCCATCAAGAGGGATTGGCGAAGCGCCGACCTGGTGCCGGTGGACAGGGCGATGCTGGAGTACGCCGAGCGCCTGACCGTCGAGCCCGCGTCGATCGGCGCCGCGGACATCGAGGCTCTACGCCAGGCCGGTCTGAGCGATCGGGGGATCCACGACCTGGCCCAGGTGGTGGCGTACTTCAACTACATCAACCGCATTGCCGACGGTCTGGGGGTGGACCTGGAGCCCGACATGCCGCCGGCGCCATAGGCGCCACGGGTCGGCAGGCGTGGGGTCGGTGGGCGTGGGGGCCTACTGCTTGCTGACCGCCGGCAGAAGGAGCCGGCCGCCGGTGAGGCGCACCACCTCGGTCTGGCCGGGGCCCAGGAGCACCGTGAAGCGGCGCTCGGGGCCTGGGTCGCTAAGGGCCAAGTCCTGGCCCGACAAGAGCGCCCGGACCGTTACCGGCGCCGCGGCCACGCCCAGCTCGGCGGCCTGGAGGGTCACTTCCGCAGAGTTGGGTGCCGCCGTATCCATGTTGCGCAAGGTGAACCACAGGTCGGGCCACGCCCCGAATCGCTCGACGTACACCTCCCTGGTCGAGGTCCGGGCAAGGGTCACGGGGCGCCAGCCCGCGGCGTTCAGGTCCACGATCAGGGGGATGTAGCGGCGGAAGAGATCTCGGTCCCGCTCGTACAGGCCGGGGTCGTCCCAGTAGCGGTCTTCGGCGGCGTTGTGGCTGAACATGCTCGGGTAGATGCCGTAGAAGAGGGCCACCTGGAAGTACTGCTCCACCAGCTCGTGGGATAGGTCGTCGAAGTTGGTGTTCATCAGCAGACCGTAGGGCCGGTGGTACGCCAGGGCCCGCTGGTACATCAGTCGCGGATCGGGATCGGGCACGAGCTTGCCGGACCGGAGCCAGTCGGTCTCCCGGCCCATGTAGTCGAACAGGTCGGCGCCCCATGGCATGTTCAGGAGCATGCCGTTGGCCATGGTCGCCTTGGCCAGCTCCTGGTGCACCTCGCCGGTCAGCCAGCGGGCGAACTCGGTGGTGGCGAAGACCTCCGGCACGCCGACGCGGCCGTCCGTCGTGCGGAAGGTGAGGGGTGTGTCGCTCGCGGCGAAGTGCTGGCTGCGGAAGTCCAGGGTGGTGGCATGGCCCAGGTAGCTATCGATGTACTCGCCGTCGAGGCCTGGCAGGGTGGAGTGGGTGCCCCGGGCCTCGGCGTTCCACTCGAGGCGGCCCTTGTTGAGGGGATAGGCCGGGTCCTCGATGTCGGGGTCGGGGTTCAGGGTGAACACCGCGCAGCCGACCTGGCCCCGGCACCAGGGCGCAGACGTGAGGCGGTAGCGCAGTTGGCCCGCCTCGGTGTGGAATGCCGAGCTGAGGGTGGCCTCGGCCCGCCGGTTGCCCGCCGCCTGCAGGCGGCGCAGGTGTGCCACGAGCTGGTCGTGGTCGCCGGGGTCCACCGCCGGATCGTCGATGGCCAGCCAGTGGGACCACGCCTCGGCGATGTAGCGGAAGGAGAGAATGCCGGCCGCGTCGTCGGCAGCCACCTGGCCGAGGCTGCCCAGCTCGTGCACGGCGATGCCGAAGTCGCCGATGCGCGGGATGGGCGCAAGGTCCGAGAAGGCCACCCAGATGCCCTCGCGATCCGGGGGGATGCGCCGTTGGAAGAAGGCAGGGAATCGGTCGTAGTAGCCCTGGGTTGCGGCCCGGAAGCCCCAGGCCGGCTCGTAGGTGTAGATGACGAAGTCGACCCACCCTCGGCCGGGGAACTTGGCCGTCCGATCCGAGAGGCCGAGGTCGAAGGCCACGTAGTACTGGCTGGTGGCCGGGTTGAAGGCCAAGCGCATGACCCGGGGGCTGTCGAGGGGCACGGCCAGGGCAATCCCCGCCGCCGGCCCGCTCAACGCCGCCCACGGATACTTGCTCATCCTGCCGTTGGCGCCCAGTCCGCTCCACCAGGCGTGGTTGGCCAGCTCGTCGACCCCCGCCACCATCCGGCTGGCCCGGGGATCGTCGCCCCAACGCCAGCCGGCGGCGGCGACGGGCAACGCGAAGTAGAGGGTCACCGCCCGCTCCTCCGGTGGCCGGGCAGTGACCTCAGCGTGCACCACTAATCGGTCCGGCAGGGGCCGGTAGGTGGCCTCGAAGTCCAGGCCCAGGTTAGGCATGGCCGAGCGGTGGCGCACTTGGCCTTGGGCACCCGAGTCCAAGGTGCCGCCGACGTGAATGAAGTCGCCCCGCCTGGCCGCGTCCCGGAGGATGAAGCCGCCGGCGTAGGCCCGGCCCGGGGCGGTCACGTCGCGGCCGGCGGCGCGCAGACCGGTGATGGCCCCGCCGGCGGCCAGGGATAGCCCGAGGTCGCTTCCCCCCGCCACGGTGAAGCCCGCGGTGCCGAAGGGGGGCGCCTCGGGGGGCGCCGTGGCCACCTGCACGCCGTCGAAGGTGACGATCTCGGTGCTCACCTCGGTGACCATGAGGTCGTCGAACCACACCGTGCCGCGATGGGTGTTGCGCAGGAGGCAGTACACCGCCACGGACTCGATGGCCTTGGCCGGGACAACGAAGGCCGCCAGGTGCTGCCAGCCGTGGGTCCCCGTGGCGAAATCCACGGTTTGACCGTACAGGGGGGTGCCATCGGTGTAGCGGACGTCCAGGTAGAGGCTGAAGTTCGAGTCCGCCTCGCCGGTCACCCCGGCCGCCTTCGCCCAGGCGCTGAAGTACAGGGGTGCCGGCGTCGCCTGGCCCAGGTGCACGATCTGGCTGGCGCCATGGATCTCGCCGGGCGCCGCCGAGTCGAGGCGCATGGAGAGGCTCGCCGACAGCCTCGCCCTCG
>CAZXNP010000114.1:0-6758 GCA_964642035.1 uncultured Anaerolineales bacterium
GAATGCCGAGACCGATCTCGTATGCCGTCTTCTGCTTGAAAAAAAAAAGAACAACGCAGGTAGAGCGCGGGTGAGCGTCGCGCCGGGATGCGGCTGCGAACATGGCGGACATTTGCTCCGCCAGCCGAGGTAGATGCCGGCGATACTCCTCGAATATCACCTCCACCGACCAGATGAAGAGCCCGGCGTTCCACAGGTGTCGGCCCGAGGCGGCGTACTCTCGGGCAGTCGGCAGGTCGGGCTTCTCCCGGAAGGCCGCGACGTGGCGCACCCCGGTGAGGCCGGCGACTGCCTCGCCGACCTCGATGTAGCCGAAGCCCGTCTCAGGGCTCGAGGGCTTGATGCCGATGACCGCCACGTGGCCCGCCCGCGCCGCCATCTCGGCCACGTCTAGGGTGGCCCGGAAGCCATCGTCCGGGGCGATCACGTGATCCGCCGGCAGGCATGCCACGATGCCGGCGGGGTCTCGGGACCGCACCAGGGCCGCGCCCAGAGCCACTGCCGGGGCGGTGCCCAGGCCGGCGGGCTCGCCCACCACGTTGCCGGCGGGCACTTCAGGCAGCTGGCGGCGCACCTCGGCGACATACTCCTCGTTGGTCACCACGAAGATGTCGGCGGCCTCGGCCACCCTGTCCAGGCGAGCCACCGTCAGCTGCAACAGGGTGCGCGGCCCACCGATGGGGAGGAGCTGCTTCGGCCGGGCCGCCCGGGAATAGGGCCACAATCGGGTGCCCATGCCCCCCGCCATCACCACCGGGTAGAGGGTCCTCGATGTCATGGCCAGTCTCCGATGTGTGGCTGCACTGTCGGCACGATCAATCTCTTGTCCACCACTGCATGCCGCCGACGTGCTCCACGGCGCCGCGGACTTCGAGGGCCGTGAGGCGACGGGCCACCTCCGCCGCCGGCATGTCCAGGGCCCTGGCAACCTCGTCGACGTGCCGCGGCGCCTGGCGCAGCAGCTCGAGGAGCCGGCGATCGGCCCCATCCCCGGCTCCGGCCTCCCCCTCCGGCGCCACGACGGGGGATGATGCTGCCTCGGGCAGGCCCAAGTCGGCCAGCACGTCGGCCGCGGAGCGGGCTACGGCCGCGCCTGACCGAAGGAGCCTCAGGGCCCCCTCGTGGGTTGGGGCGTGAATGGGCCCCGGCACCGCCCACACTTCCCGGCCCTCGTCCGCGGCGGCCCCGGCCGTGATGAGGGCGCCGCTCTTCGCGCCGGCCTCCACCACCACCGTGCCCAGACTGAGGCCGGCGATGATCCGGTTCCGGGCGGGGAAGTTGCCGCGCACGGGACGGCAGCCAGGAGGATACTCGCTGACCACAATACCCTGAGCGGCCAGCTCCTCGAGGAGACGGGCGTTCTGCCTCGGGTACGCGACATCCACGCCACCACCGAGGACCGCCGCCGTGGCGCCACCGGCATCCAGGGCTGCCCGGTGGGCCACCGTGTCGACGCCGCTGGCCATGCCGCTGACCACCGTCACTCCCGCCGTGGCAAGGCCGGCCGCCAGGCGCCGCGCTGCCCGGCGACCATAGGGGGTCATGCGCCGTGTGCCCACCACGGCGACCCCCGGGCCGTCCAGAAGCTCCGGGTTCCCTCGGGCGAACAGGACCGCGGGGGGTGACGCCGTTTGGGCCAACAAGTCGGGATACCCTGGCCCACCGCACACCAGGACCACGGCCCCCGCCTCGGCCACCGATCGCAGCGCGGACTGTGGATTGACTGCCCGCCGCGCCGCCACGGCGGCGGCGCCCCGGTGGGGGCCTATGGCCCTCCCAAGAGCGCCTTCCGGTGCATGCCATGCCGCCCGGGCGCTTCCCAATCGGGCCCGTAGGCGGGCGAAGGTGCGCGGCCCCACCCCCGGTACATGGGCGAAGGCCACCCAGTACGCCAGGTCGGGCGCCGGCGTCCCGGCGCCGGGCCGGGGACACGGATCCGTAATCTGGGGCCTCCATGGTGGCGGGTGCGTCGACCATGCTATGCCGTCGTGCCCGGCGGCGTCAACGGCCCGTGGACGCGCCGGGGCCACGCTGCGGCCACGCTGCGGCCACGCCAGCGCCTTCGACCCGCTCCAGAACCTGGAAGTGACTCAATGCCAGGCAGTGGGCTCCTCGCCTCTCCAGGGCATAGGACGCGCCCCGGGCCAGGCGGCCGATGGTCGGCCGTCGGGCCGCCAGCTTGTCGTAGCCGGGAAACACACCGGCAAGGTGGACCTCCCTTAGGGGCAGCCCGGCCGAGGCGCGGCGCAGGCTCCCGCGGGTATACGTGCGGACGTGGGGCACCAGGCGGTTGCGGACAGGATCCGGAAGGTAGTTGACCAGGGGGACGTTGCCGGCAACGTACTGGCCGCGGAGTAAGACGCCGTGAGTCTCGAAGGGCCAGCCGCGGTTGGGGACAAACACCAAAGCCCGGCCGCCAATCGCCAGGACCCGGGCTACCTCCGCCATCGTCCGGCCATCGTCGGCGACGTGCTCCAGGACCTCGTGCAGGAGCACCACGTCGAAGGTGCCACTGGCAAAGGGCAAGGCCTCCCCCACCCCGACGACCACCGCGACCCCCTGGTCGCGGGCGGCCGCTCCCCTGGGCATCTCCACCTCCACCCCGACCGCCACCGCCCCGGCCGCCCCGAGGCGGCGGGTGTAGGCGCCCAGGCCACACCCCAGGTCCAGGGCCCGGGCGCCGGCCAGGCTGGCATGGGATTGAATGAGCTCGAAACGGCGATCCTGACCGTATCGCCACCAAGCGCTGGGTCGGCCGCGGCGGACGACGTTCGCACTTTGGTCGATTGGGAGTCCTCCTTCCCCTTGCCCCCGGGGGCGCGGGCCGCTGTCACGGAGCTTGAAGGTACCCCGGGCGGCCCCTAGAATACCCGGCGATGCCGCGATGCGATGCGACCGGTCTCCCCGCCATTGGAGTCATTGATGCACGACGTCATTGTAGTAGGCAGCGGCCCCGCCGGCATGACAGCGGCGATATACACGGCCCGGGCCAACCTCGAGACCAAGGTCATCGTCGGTCCGCAGCTGGGTGGCCAGGTGGCTATCACGTGGGAGATCGACAACTACCCCGGCTTCGCCGACAGCCCAAGCGGCGCCACCCTCACGGAAGAGCTCGTGCGCCACGTGGAGAAGTTTGGCGCGGAGCTGGTGTACGACCAAGTGACCGAGGTCGATTTCTCGGCCTCGCCGCTGAAGGTCAAGACCTACGGGGCCGAGCTCGAGGCTCGAGCCGTTATCGTGGCCTCTGGGGCCACGGCCCGGCGATTGGGCGTGCCTGGGGAAGAGGAGTTCATCGGCCGGGGCGTTAGCTACTGCGCCACCTGCGATGGCGCGTTCTTCAAGGATGAGGACGTGCTCGTGGTCGGCGGTGGCGATAGCGCCATCGAGGAGGCCCTCTTCCTGACCCGGTTCGCGTCCCGCGTGAGGGTGGTCCATCGCCGAGACGAGCTCCGGGCCGGGGCGGCATTGCAGGGCCGGGCCTTCAAGAACGACAAGATGGAGTTTCTGTGGGACACCGTCGTGGAGTCTATTGCCGGCGACGACAAAGTCGAGGAGGTGGCGGTGCGCAACGTCAAGACCGATGCCGCCGACACCCTGGTAACCCAGGGCGTGTTCGTGTTCATAGGCCACTATCCGAACTCCACCCTCTTCGAGGGCCAGCTCGACATGGACGATCACGGCTACGTTCAGGTGGATGAGGCCATGCGAACTAGCGCCACAGGGGTCTTCGCGGCAGGCGAGGTCATGGACCCCGTGTGGCGGCAGGTTGCCACCTCCGTGGGCCAAGGGTGCATGGCCGGCATCTCCGCCGAGCGCCACCTGGCGGAGGGTTCTTAGGGGTTCTCGGCCGGCCCCCTAGGAGTCCGGCCGTCAGGGGATTGGCAACTCCGGCACCACTGACGTCCCTGGCGCGCCGGGCCACCGGGAGGTGGTCAGGGCGTCGCGGAAGAGGAGCCGGTCCGTGGCCGGCGACTTGGATGCCATAATCAAGCTGATGTAGCGCTCGTCGCGCTCGAGGTACGCCCCGTAGAGCGCGCCGTGGCCGTCCGCCTCGGGCCGCCACAGCAGCCAAGCCGGCGTGCCTCCTAGCATCGCATTGGGCAGGGCGTCGGTGCCCACCGGCATCATGAGAGGCGCCGTCATCCCCAGCCAGAGCCTGAAGGAGGCGCGGCCGCCTGCGTCCGATGCCGCTATTGTCAGCACCGTTCCGATGTCCGGATCGCCGTAGGCCTTGGCCACCACCGGCGCATCGTCAATGGGCGCCTGGGTGACATCGGACTCGACCGGTCGCCACGATGCTGGCAACGAGAGGGTCAAGCCAAGCAGCGGCACCTCGACCTCGGTCTTGGGGACCTGACCTCCGTCGCGCAGGGGGCTCCCCTTCGGTGCGGCTGCCGTGGAGTCCCCACGCCCTCCGATGTCGCCGCCCATGAGCTGAAATGCTGCCAGGGCGATCAAGAATGCCGCGGCCGCGCCGGCGAACACTCGGCCCGCGTCCTGCCCCGGCGTTGCGCCAGGGGCGGCATGGCGACGGCCAGAGACACGGCCAGGCGTGGAGGGCCCCGCGTCCCTCACGCCCTGTTCCGGCAGGCTTGAATGACGTTGTCCACCTTCTCGATCTTGTCGATGACGCCGCTAAGGTCGGCGTAGGACCGCACGCGCACGACGGCCGTCACCATGGCCAGGCCGTCCGCCGGATTCGATTGGGCGTCGATCCTGGACATGCTGATGCCGCGGCGAGCTATCACGTCGGAGATGTCCCGCACCAGGCCGGCCCGGTCGTATGCCGTGATCCGCAGCTCAACCGGGTACGCCTCCTCGTCCTTTCGCTGCCAGTCTACGCGGATGAATCGTTCCGGCTCGCCCTCGCGGCGTCGGGCGATGTTGGGGCAGTCACGCCGGTGTAGGGTCACTCCCCGGCCACGGGTGATGTAGCCCACAACATCTTCCCCCGGCACCGGCTCGCAGCAGCGGGCAACCCGCGTGTACACGTTGTCGGCCCCCTGCATTTGCACTCCGGCGGCCTCCGCCCGACGCTGGACCGGTCCCTCCCTCGGGGGCGACTCCGGCGCCGTGGCCGTGCTCGAATCCTCGTCGGCCGCCAGCAAGCGGTCGGCTATCGCATCCGGCGGCACATCGTGGCGCCCTACGGCCGCCAAGAACTCGTCCAAGCCGTCGAAATCGAACAGGGCCGCCGCGTCCTCGAGGCTCAGCCGGGTGAGGCCCAGCTTGCGCAGCTGGCGCTCCAACACGTTGCGGCCCTCGCGAATGGCGTCTTGCTTGCGCTGGCGCCGATACCACTGCTTGATCTTGGCCCTGGCGCGGCTGCTGGCCACGAAGCCGAGGGCCGGGTTGAGCCAATCCCGGCTTGGAGCGGCGGAGCCCTTGGCGGTGATGATCTTGACGCTGTCGCCTGTCCTCAAGGTGTAGTCGAGGGCGACCATGCGGCCGTTGACAAGTGCCCCGCGGCAACGGTGCCCGACCTCGGTGTGAATCTGATAGGCAAAGTCCACGGGGGTTGAACCCGCGGGCAACTCCTTGACATCGCCGAGGGGGGTGAATACGTACACCTGATCACGAAACACGTCCGTCTTTAGCCCCTCGACGAAGGCGTCGGCGTCCGTCGCCTCCTCGCCGTGGCTCTTGATCAGGCGGCGCAGGGCAGTGATCTTCTCCTCTATCTCCCGCGCCCGGGGCGTGTCTTCCTTGTACATCCAGTGGGCGGCCACGCCGTGCTCGGCTACCTCGTGCATTTCCTCCGTGCGGATCTGGATTTCGAGGAGCCTATTCTCGGGCCCATACACCGTAGTGTGGAGAGATTGATACAGGTTGTTCTTCTGTTTGGCGATGTAGTCGTCGAAGCCTTCCGGCATAGGCGGCCACATGGCATGCACGATACCGAGGGCCACGTAGCAGTCGTTGATTCTGGGCACCACCACCCTCACGGCCAAGACGTCGTAGATCTCGTCGGTGCCGAGTTCCTTGCGCAACATCTTGCGGTAGATCGAGTAGAAGTGCTTCGCTCGACCAGATATGCGGGCCTTGATGCCGTCTTCTCCCAGGGCGGAGCCGAGTTGCTGTATCACGGTGGCCAAGTACACGTCGTGGCGGGCGCGTCTATCAGCCAATTCCGACTGGATGCGCGCGTACACTTTCGGCTGGAGCTCTCGCAGAGCCCGATCTTCGAATTCGGACTTGAATTGCCAGATCCCAAGGCGGTTGGCCAGGGGGGCATAGATTTCCAGGGTTTCCCGGGCTAGACGCCGCCGCCGATTGGCTGCCAGGGGCCTCAGGGTGCGCATGTTGTGCAGCCGATCCGCCATCTTGATGACAATGACCCGCAGATCGTCGACGGAGGCCAGCAACATCCGCCGCAGGTTCTCGGCTTCCAATGCCTCCTTACCGCGGTTGTCGCGCCGCGCCGCGATGGCGGCCTTCTCCTTGCTCTCGATGGCGCGAATCTTCGTGGCGCCATCCACAAGCCGTGCCACTTCGTCGCCGAAACGCCGGTGCAGCTCATCCTGTTCGACGGGAGTGTCCTCGATGACGTCATGCAACAGGGCCGCCGCGAGGGTGGCGGGATCGAGGCCCATGCGGGCCAGGATGATGGCCACAGCCAGGGGATGGGTGATGTAGGGCTTGCCTCCAACCCGCTGCTGCCCGGCGTGGGCATTGGCCGCCAAGTCATAGGCGCTGCGCACCAGGGCGGCGGCCTCGTCGGAGCAACGACTCCTCACGAGATCGAGGAGGGTCTCAAG